>JBCBHD010000148.1:0-7881 GCA_038526115.1 Pseudomonadota bacterium
CGCTACGACGCGCAGGCCAATGTCGGCCCCGGCCACCCGCTTTACGAACGCATCCGGGCGGAGATCGAGGAAGAGCGCCGCCGCATCGCCAACCACCCCGACACCATCCGCCGCGTGCGCGAGAGCATCGACCGCAAGGTGGAAGGCATCCGCCAGCAGGTGGAATGGGAGAAGAGGATGGCGGAGAAGGAAAAGGAAGTGGGGACCTGAATTGCGCACCCGCATCCGCGGGCGCGATATCCTCGCTCACGCGGCCTGAAGGCCGGGTGGCGCTCCGCGCCGTCTTCGACTCCGCTGCGGGCGGCCTTGCAGGTGTGCGAAGCACGTCTGCGCCTTCGGCTTCGACTCCGCCCTTGCGACGCCTTCGGCGTCGAACCAGCACTGCTCAGCAAAGGGCCGGTCAACATGAAAGGTATTCCGGAATCTTGGCGCTCAAACACACATCCTCTGAGCCTCTCCCGCCGGGACGCGCGAGCTTCGGCGTCGCTACACCTCCGGGCGACAGCGATGGCTTGCGCCACGCCCGCGAATGGCTCGCGCATGTGGAAGCAGGAAGGATCGGAAAACGGCTGAAACCCGACCCGGAGATCGCCGCAAAACGCGAGCGGAATGAGCGGATAATCCTTGGAGAAAGAGGCTAGAGGTTTGGTCGCGGAGCAGGGGCCGAAGGCCCGCAAGCCCGATTGACCCAATTCATTCAGGCAAGCGCAGGCGGCTCGTCCAGGTTCGCTTCATACTCGGCAGGCGGCGTGGGCTCTTCGCCGAGCTCGCGAAGCCGCTCATACACTTTCACCTTCGCCGGGTAGAGCGGGCTGTCAGGCAGGGTCGCTCCGGGTGTGTTGAACGCCGCGACGAGCCCTTCGCGCGCCTTCGGATCGTCCAGATCGGCGCCCAGCGTGATCAGGTGCCACACGACATCCCAGTCCGCTCCATAAGCGGCAAAGACGACCAAGGGCTGCTCATTGGCGATGGCGCTCATATCCGCGCCTTTGCGCTGCATCAGAGTGATCGCTTCCAGATCCGCGCCGTTGATGAAGCGCACGATCACCGGGTCCCCATCGGGCCGCGACTGGTTGGGATTGCCTCCCGCATCGAGCACCATGGGGAGAAAGGCAGGCTCACTGCCATAGCGGTTGACCGCGAGCGTGACGGCGGTGTCGCCTTCGTCGTCTTCAAAGTTGGGATTGGCTCCCGCGGCGATCAGAGCCTTTGCGGCGCTCATCTTGCCGGTTCCGACAGCAAAGGCGAGCGGCGTGACACCCATGGCACCGCGCGCATTGGCATCCGCGCCAGCGCTGATCGCGGCATTCACGCCCGGCGCGTCATCGGCCATGATGGCCTGTTCGAGCGCGGCATCCTGTCCACTGAATTGCATTACCGTTTTCCCGTCTTCATTCGCCGTGCTTCCCCACATTATCAGCGCCGCTGCAATGGCTACAATCCCTGCCGCGATCAGGTACCGCATCGGCTAAGGTAACTCTGGAGCGCATCACGGTCCCGGTTCAGCTGATTCTCCATCGGTCCGATCACATTCGTCATTCGGTGCTGGTCAAGTTTGCCAACCGAGGCCTCAGCGTTTCGGGCGCCCAGAATCTGACCGCGTCTGCTCATGGAATTCAGCACCGTCTCGTGCTGGTTCGCACGGACAGGAGGAAACAAGCGGTCGAAGCCGGGATTTTCGCGAGCGCCTCGGATCATATTGTCAACAATGCCGAGGAAGTCGGTTCGGGCTTCCTGAAACGCGGCCTCCGCGGCTGCAGCTTCAGGCGTGCCATTGCCCTGAATCGCGGCATGATCCGGGTTGAGGTAGTTGATCCGCATTGTCATGGGGGACATCAGCGCATCGCCAGAGATATGGCTTCGCAAGAATTCGGCATTTCTAATTTCACGGGCTGCGTCATTGGTCTCATTCATGAAGGTCAGAAAGTCTCCTTCAGCGCTGAAAGAGCGTGTCCGACGCGCAAGATCATTGAAGTTTGCCTGTCCTGTCCGTGCCAGTGAGTTTTCGTGCAATCCAGCGCTGTTAAAGACATAAACGTTGGAATTCGGCGACAAAAGCCCCGCTTCCTGAGCGAGTCCTCCACCTTTCGAATAGCCCGCAATATCAAAAGCCTGACCTGAGTTGTTGAGCTTGTTTGCAAGCCGCCGGGTCGATGCATATTGATCAGTGCTTATGCCCTGCCCGTTCTCGATATTGGTCTTCCAGTCGACCAGCGAATGACGCTGCGTATCGCGGGAGACCATGATCAAACGCCCGTCGGTTTGTGAACGATAGATCGCCGAGCGATGCCCGGTTGTATCGTTGCGCAAATCGTTTGCGGTGATCGCATTCGGACTGCCCGGAGGGATACCAAGTTCTCGGTTCAGAGCATCTGGGTCAAGCGGAAGGCGTTCAAGGCAAGGGTTTGTTACTTCCATCTGATCCGCATCGCCCAGCCGATTGAGGTCATCGGCGGCGCGGGCGCTGGGGATCGCTTCTCCATAGCGATCGAACCGGTTGGCCGCTTCGACAATACCTGGCGCGGCCTGCGCACAATTTCGCCCTGTGCGTCCGCCCCGGCTTACCGATCCGTTTTGATAGCCGTTGGCCAGATCGCGGGCGTTATTTGCCAAAGCAATATCGTCAGCCCGCCCCTGCGCGCAGGGATTATCGCAATCTTGCACTGGGGAGGTGCCACCCATGCCGACCATCAGTCTCCCCTCCTTGTGAACGCAGCAAAGGGAATGAAATCCCAGCTGTCCAGCCTGGCCTTCATGTCCATTGGCGTAAGATCAGCTGGAATTTCCGACCCAACGGGTTCGCCAGCCACATGACAGCCAAGCACATAGGCATGGCGCAAAGCCAGGTCCATTTTGTCGCGCTCAGGATCGAAGAACGGTGTCCATAGCGACCGGCATCTACGCTCGTCCTGAAAGGCGGCGCGAAAAGCGGTGCCATCGCGCGCGTTCTCACGCAGAAACGCGAAAAGAAAGTGATAGAAATCTGTCTCTTGATAGCTCGCATAGAGGCCGTCGGAGACCGTGATCACTGGCTGGACCTTCCCGAACTTCCTGAAATGGACAAGTGCGTTGCTATTATTGTGCGCCCACTGGCCAGCTTACCTCTTTTGCGCACAAGCACAAGCAAACAGGCCGCTTACTTGTCTAAGAAGTATTCCGACGACAGACGACCGTACCAGTAGACATCGCACATTCCGACATGCGTTTCTTCGTGCTCGCGAAAGTGGCCTTCGCGTGTGAAACCCAATCGCTCGAGCAGCCGGACAGATCCAACGTTGCGCGTATCAACTTCAGCTGTGAGCTTACGGACGCCTGCGTTGAACAAATAATCTACCAGGGTCTCGACGCACTCCCGTGCAACGCCATCCTTCTGGCGGTCTGCGCAGACGATATACCCGATTTCCTCGACATCCTCCTGATGCGCCGTGTGAGCGGTGAAACGCCCAGCAACCTCGCCAGCATTTGGCCCTTCGCGGTTCACCGCAATCCATGTGCGGCCAGGCCAGGATGGATCGGCGAGCCAGCCCCACAATTCCTCTTCTGAGGCAAAAGCAGGCCGGGTCAGATACCGACACTGCTTCGGATCGGATAAAGTCGGGAAAAGCGCAGCCGCGTCCGAAGGTTGCAAGGCTCGAAGCTGGAAGCGCTCGGTCGAGAGCGGAGTGAAGTCAGCCACCGGTCAGGTGCGCGACCAGCGCCTTCACTTTTTTCTGCCGCCATTGTGGCAGGGGAGCAACCAGCCAATAGGCTCGGCGGCTTTCATCTGGTCCGGAAAGCTGCTCCAGCGCGCCATTCTCAATCGCACCTGCGACGAGTGGCAATGGCACAACAGTGCGCCCCATTCCGGCCAATGCGGAAGACAGAGCCTGTCCCGCGCTCCCGGCCTTGATGCAGGGCTTAACATCCTCTGGCAGAGAGGCACCTGGCCAGTCGATCCATGCATCTCGTGCGTTGGGAGCAGCCACCGTTACCCGCTGAGCAGGTGCCAGTTGCACACCTTCAAGCTCCCCCGGCCCGTCAACAAGCCGAATGGCAAGGTCAAGATTGGCCTCGGTAAAATCCGCGTTCTCATCGGCTACGATGGAGTACAGAACACCGGGAGTTCCGGCCTGAAATTCGGCCAGCCGCGTGCTCAGCCACTCGGCATAGAATTCGCGCGGTGCTGCGATGGTGTAGCGATCAGAAGCTTGCCCCGCTTGCATCGCCTGCACGCTTTCTTCGAACCGTAAGAACCCTTCGCGCAAAGCATCCAGACCAGCGTCACCTTCCGGCGTCAGTTCCAGACCTTTGCTGGTGCGGCGGAACAGGACAACACCAAGGTGATCTTCGAGTGCGCGAATCTGCTGGCCGACCGCCGCTGGCGTCACAGCCAGTTCATCAGCGGCGCGAGTGAATGAGAGATGCCGGGCAGCTGCATCGTAGACACGCAGCGCGTTGAGAGGGAGGTGCGTCCTTTTCACGAAAGCGCGCTTAAGCGCCCACGCGGCGCGCTGCAAGCTTCAGTTCAAGGCATGGTGTTGCAATGCCGCCTACGCTCAGGCGGAAGAACGACCGTCTGCGGTTTCTGGCGCTGCCAGCGGGAAAAACGGTATCCGCACTTCAATCGGCGAACCATCAGGGCGCAGGAAGGTGTAGAAGCCCTCCATCGAACCGTGTGGTGTCGTAAGCGGACAACCAGACACGTAATCGTGGCTTTCGCCCGGCTGCAAACAGGGCTGTTCCCCGACTACGCCTTCACCATCCACATGGTTCACCATGCCGCGTGCATCGGTAATGCGCCAATGACGGGTTCGCAGCTGCAACGCCTCATGAGACGCGTTCTCGATCCGGATGTGATACACCCAAAACCACTTACCAGCTTCAGGGTGTGATTGTTCGGGAAGGAAGTTCACAGCCACGCGGACGGTGACCCCGTCGGTAACTGCAGCGTGTTGGAACAGCTCTTTCATACGATTCTCAAAGTAGCAATTATCGTTCCCCCGACAAGACCACCAACGCGCTTAATCCCCCCTGTATCCCTACGGACACAGATTTACTTTCGGGCGTTTTCGAGCACCATCGCAACTGCCATTCCCCTCTTCCGGCGAGTCACATCGAAAACTCATGAGTTTTCAAAGTTATCAGACGACGCGCACGCGGAGATCAAAGGCGCTGGCATGGCTGTTTGGATTAGGGCTACGTTAATCGCCCGAGGCGCAGACCAAAAAATGCGGACCGAAATTGATCTGGATGCAGCATCAGAAGCCGGCATCATCGGCGAAGATCAAGCGATCAAACTCCGCAACTTTCAGGCAGAGCAAGACGGTATTTCGAACGCCAGTTCAGAAAAATTCCGACTTTTTGGCGGCTACGCCGACTTGGTAATCGGAATCGGGACCGCGATGATCCTAGCGGCCGTTTTCATTTTCATGGTGAGTCTGGAAAACCAGTCAAAACTGTTTCTCACGCTCATCGCAATGGCGACGCCGGTTGGCATTTGGCAATTGACGAAGCGGATCAACCTACGCTCATCTCCAGCAACAGCGTTTGCGTTGACCGGTGGTTTTGCAGCCTTCACATTGATGGCAGTGCTGTTTCCCACGCACGAGATTGGCATCAAGTGGGATCGCGGAGACGACTGGACGTTTCTCGTGTTTGTACCGCCAATTTTGCTGTTGTGGCTTTTCTGGAGACGCTTTCGATTTCCACCAACACTGGCGCTGGCAGTTGGAGGATACACCTTGTTGCTGCTTGGCGTCAGTCGAAATTCAGCAATAGGTCCACTTCATGGGAATGATCTGGCCGCAGTGATTGCCTTGGTATCCGCAACCGGGACGATGCTGGCCGCTATCTGGTGGGATCTAACCGATATCCGGCGAGAGACGGAGCGGTCGCAGGTCGCCTTTTGGCTGCACTGCTGCGCGGGCGTGTTGATGAGCCGTGCTTTGTTTTCATTGCTGACCGGGATTGAGATCACCGAAGATCGATTCGTACTGACTGGAATCGCGCTATCCGATTTTCCGTATGTGATAGCGATGATCACAGTGGCCGCATTGATCTCTTTGCTTCTCGACCGTCGTTCCTTGCTGGTAGGTTGTCTGGTCCCGACGATTGGGATCTTCGACAGCATCTCAAACGGTCCCAAAGCGCTGGCCGCGGGCTTGCTTCTGGCAGGCGTCGCGCTGGTGTTCTTCAGCGCGGCCTGGGTGCAATTGCGCACAAGATTGCTTGCTGTTCTGCCACCAAAACTCGCCGCTCAATTGCCGCGTACCAGCCTGCTCTCCGAAGGTCAGAGACCAACCCGTCAGCACCAGCCACTCTGGCACCTCAAATAACGGAGGCCGCGCGCTAACCCTTGGCCAGTTCTTCTTCGATCTGGCCCAGGCGCTCCTTGCCGAAGAACATTTCGAAGCTGGCGGGATCATCGCCTTTTGATCCAACATACATGGTCGGGATACCGAATGCGCCGCGTTCGACCGCAGCTGATGTGTTGGCGACAAGACCCTGTTTCACTTCGTCGGTTTGCGTTCGGGCAAACAATTCTTGCGGGTCGAAACCGGCCTTGGCCACCGCAGCGCCAAGGCTTTCGGGATCGAGCACATCGACGCCCTCTTCCCATATCGCCGGCAGCATCGCTTCGACGAACTGAACTCCGCGACCATCCTGATCTGCGGCAAACAGCATCCGTTGAAGCGTGATCGAATTGAACGGAAATTGCGGGTGAAGCTTGTATTTGGAAAGCTCGTGCTTCTCGATGAAGCGGCGCATCTCCAGCATGGAATATTCGACTTTGCCCTTCACATCGGCATCGCGGATCATTGGCGGCGCGTTCCCCGTGAGTTTATGCATACCGCCCAGAAACACTGGCACAACATCCAGCTCCGCTCCCGTGCGCTGGATCACATCGCGCAGCGGCCACCAGATCAGATAGGCATTGGGGCTGACAAAATCGAAAATCAGCTCGATGCGATTGGCCATAAGACATGTTCTCCCGTTTGAACTGCGGAAATCGCATGGGCGCGCCACGAATTCAAGTCTGGTTTATAGACTTAATTTCCGGCGCGAAGCGCCGCAAGCGCGACTGCGCGCCCGCAGCGACGCGATCTTTGATCGCATGAGCGAGGATTTCGCACGCCGGATGGCGTGCGGAAAACAGTCTAATGCGGCGCGAGGCCGAGCTCGATGCCCGTGCGATCCTCCAGCGCAAACTTGTCGAACAAGTCAGCGCTCGCGGCGTTCAAACCGACAACCCGTGTATGGCGGCCATTGCGGCGCATCCGGTCGATCACCTTCTCAAGCGCGCCGATCGCCGAGATGTCCCAGAAATGCGCTTTCGACACATCGATCACGACATGATGCGCGGCATCCTCATACTGGCTTTCAGGACCGAGCTTCTCGATAAACTTGTCGACGCTGGCGAAGAAGATTTCTCCGGTCACGACATAAACCGCGCTGTTTGGCCGGCGAACGCGCTCAACCGTGAATAGGCTCTTCACCTTCTGTGCGAAGAAGATCCCGGACAACAGCACACCAACCAGAACACCAAGCGCAAGGTCGTGGGTCCACACAACCACGATAACCGTCGCGACCATGACCAGCGAACTGGTGGGCGGATGGCGACGCAGGTTCGGGATCGAGTTCCAGCTGAACGTGCCGATCGACACCATGATCATGACCGCAACCAATGCGGGCATCGGGACCTGACCGACATAGCTGCCGAGCACCGTCAAAAGGAACAGCAGAAACGCACCGGCAGTGAAAGTCGACAGCCGCCCTCGCCCGCCAGACGCGACGTTGATGACCGACTGGCCGATCATCGCGCAGCCGCCCATCCCGCCGAAGAATGCAGCGGCAATGTTGGCAACGCCCTGCCCGGCGCTTTCGCGGCGCTTGTCACTTTCG
>JBCBHD010000149.1:0-7864 GCA_038526115.1 Pseudomonadota bacterium
GCCGTTGATGCCCTCGATGGTCGTCCTGGCGTCTACACCGCTGACTGGGCCGAACGGCAGTGGTTTGAAGGCGATCCAGGCCGCGACTGGTATATGGCCATGGGCAAGGTTGAAGGCATGTTGCAGCAGTTGGGGGCGGATACCGACCGCAGCGGTGCATTCCACTGCGTTCTGGCATTGGCGTGGCCCGATGGTGAGCACGCAGTGTACGAAGGCAAATGCCCCGGCACGCTGGCTTGGCCTCCTCGCGGGCTACTGGGTTTCGGCTATGATCCGGTGTTTGTCCCCACAGCGCGCAGAGGTGAGGAAACCTTTGCAGAAATTGCCCCCGAAGAAAAACATGCAATCAGCCACCGCGCTGATGCTTTTTCGAAGCTGGTGGCAGATCAGTTCGAGGCCTAATATGCGTATTGACCGGAGACATTTCCGGGCGGTGAGTATCGGCAAACCAGATAGTCACGATTGCCGCCTGTAGCGATCCCACAGCCTAGACGCTCGGTGTTGCCCCAAATAATTTGGGTGTAGTGGCCAACATCCTGCCAGCGCCCGGTGCGACTGACATAAGGAAAGCGATCATGGATGTAATACTGCTTCTCGTCGATCCATGCCGCAGACATTTGTTCGAATGAGAAGCGACCAGCAGTCCCTGCCCATAGGTTCTCCCCTTGATTAGGGCGTGACGAGCTTGGGCTGTGCTGGAAAGTCCCGGTACGAGCCAACTCCTGAGCATACGCAAGAGCTTGCCTGTTGAGATCGGCATCGAGGACAAGGTTCGGTGTCCCGACTTCCTTCCGCGCTGCATTGTGTTCAGCGAGCATAACTTGCAGCATTTGGTCCTGTGCCGTCGTGGTCCCACCACCCGTAGGGCTAGGGCTTGGTGTGGGTGATGGAGACGGACTGGGACTGGGCGAAGGTGACGGGCTTGGTGATGGGTTACCGCCTGACAGGGCCTGTGGAGGCGGCGCATCTTCTCCGCCACAAGCTGCAAGGCACAACGCCAGAACCGAAATCAACATGTAGCCCTCGCTTGCTGGAGAAATCTGCTTTTTCATGGAGGCAGCCATCCGCATTGGGGGTTAACTTCTGCCTAATCCATGCGGACATCTGTCCGTAGGTCAAAAGGCTTCAGCGCGTTTTTGCCACAGTCGATGGGCTGCGCGTGGCATTGGGAAGACCAACCGTTTTTCACCCACAACATTGGCAAATGATGCGGACCAGAGCATATCGTCAACCAAGATGGCACGCGCACTCTATATCCATTGGCCCTTCTGCGCTAAGAAGTGCCCCTATTGCGATTTCAACTCCCATGTCAGGTCGGAAGTCGATGTTGATGCGTGGCGGGCGGCACTGCTCGCGGACATGCAGTCTGAAGCCAAAACGGCGAGTAGCGAAAGCCTGACATCGGTTTTTTTTGGTGGTGGCACCCCTTCCCTCATGCCGCCTGCACTTGTCGGCAACCTATTGGAAGAAGCTGCAAACCTGTGGGGTCTTGATGAGGAGATCGAGATCACGCTCGAAGCCAATCCCTCATCGGTAGAAGCGAGCAATTTCGCCGCCCTAGCCGATGTTGGCATCAATCGAGTGTCATTGGGTGTCCAGTCTTTTGAGGACAAGACTTTACACTGGCTTGGACGCCTTCACGGGAGCCAAGAGGCACTGAACGCCCTCGAAACCGCACAGAAACACTTTGACCGGGTCAGTTTCGACCTAATCTATGCCCTGCCCGATCAGACTCCGGATCAGTGGGAAGCGCAACTGTCACGGGCGTTGAGCTTTGGTACGTCCCACCTGTCCCTTTACCAGCTGACAATTGAACCGGGCACGCGATTTGCCACCGATGTTCGGCGCGGCGTCTTTGAACCTCTCGAAGACGACAGGGCGGCGGAAATGTTTGATATAACTCAGCGGATGACAACTGACGCTGGCCTTGCGGCTTATGAGACAAGCAATCACGCTCGACCCGGCGATGAAAGCCGGCACAATCTCACATACTGGCGCTATCAGGACTACGCTGGCATCGGCCCTGGCGCGCATGGTCGGCGTGGAGGCTTTGCGACGATACGTCACAAGAAACCGGAGAATTTTCTCGAGGCTGTTTCAAGTCGCGGCCACGGAATATCTGAGCAACGCGGCCTGCCTGTGCATGAGCAAGTGGCCGAAGCGCTGGTCATGGGTTTGCGTCTCGTTGAAGGTGTTGATCTCGCCCGGTTCGAGCATCGTTTCGATATGCCAAGCGATCAGATGGTCAATCAGTCAAAACTTCAGCAATACGAAAAGCTGGGGCTAGTCTGGCACGATGATAAACGGCTTGGCTTAACCGAACAGGGTCGACCCGTTCTCGATGCGTTGCTGGCAGAGCTGGTTGCAGACGCGCTGGTCGCAGCGTGACAGCTTCCGCTCTTCTGGAACATTGGCACACGCATCTTAGTGCAAGCCGCCGCCGATCACCGCACACTGTGCGAGCGTATTGCAGCGCGGCAGAGCGCCTGATCCTCGCAAATGGTCTTGCCGATCTGGCACAGGTTGCTGCGATAGAGGCGCATGACCTGCGCCGCCATCTTGCCGCACGCCGCGCTGAAGGCCTTGCCAATTCCAGCGCAGCTCGCGAGCTGTCGGCTTTGAAGGCGTTTATTGCTTTTGCCCGCGCCGAGACAGGTGATCCCGACCCGTCTGCGCCCCGATTGCGAGGTCCACGGCTCAAGAAGGGCCTGCCCCGCCCAGTCACACCCGATGAGGCAGTGAATATCGCCGAACTGGTCGATGGTACGGCAGAGGAGGACTGGATTGGTGCACGGGATCGTGCCGTCCTTTTGCTACTTTATGGATCTGGCCTGCGCATCGCTGAGGCGCTTTCGCTGAAAGGCAGTGATGCGCCGCTCGGTGAAGTCCTGCAAGTCACAGGCAAAGGCGGAAAGCAGCGTATGGTGCCGGTATTACCAATCACAGGCACAGCAGTTTCCGCATATATTACCAGCTGCCCGTGGTCGATTGAGCCAGAAGACGCCTTGTTTCGCGGCGCCAAAGGAGGTCCGCTTTCCCCAGGGATGGTGCAAAAGGCGATGGCCAAAGCGCGACGTGCTCTCGGTCTGCCCGATACAGCCACTCCCCATGCGCTCCGCCACAGTTTCGCAACGCACCTGCTCAGCGCTGGTGCTGATCTCCGGAGCCTGCAGGAGCTGCTGGGTCACGCATCCTTGGGATCGACTCAGATTTATACGAAAGTCGATGCAGCGACCCTGCTTGAGAACTACCGGGATGCTCACCCTAGGGCGAAAAAGAACTAGCGGGCCATTTCCCCTAGCCGGCGTTCAATAGCATCCCAGATCATGCCGGCAGTGTCGGTCCCATTGAACTTGTCTATTGCGACAATACCAGTCGGCGACGTGACGTTGATTTCGGTCAACCATTTCCCGCCGATCACGTCGATGCCGACGAATGTCAGGCCCAATCGCTTCAGTTCCGGCCCCATTGTATCGCAGATCTCCTGCTCACGCTCAGTCAATTGCGTCGCCTCTGCACTCCCACCCATCGCAAGATTTGAACGGAACTCGCCCTCACCCGGAATTCGGTTGATCGCGCCGGCAACCTCCCCATCGATCAAGACGATCCGTTTGTCTCCTTCAGCGACTTCGGGGAGGAATGGCTGAACCATGTGAGGCTCCGGCCAAGTCTGATTGAACACTTCGAACAGCGCAGTCAGGTTGTCGCCACTCTCCGGAACCCGGAAGATCGCTTTTCCCCCGTTGCCGTGAATCGGTTTGACGACGACAGCCCCATGCTCCTGCATAAATCGCTTCACTTCATCCGGTGATCGCGTGACAAGAGTTGGCGGCATAAAGCGGCGATAATCGAGCACCATCACTTTCTCTGGCGCGTTGCGAACATTGGCCGGATCATTGACCACCAATGTCTCGCCCTGGATTCGCTCAAGCAGATGCGTGGCCGTGATATATCCCATGTGGAACGGAGGATCCTGCCGCATCAGGACGACATCAATATCTTTTCCCAAATCAAGCCGTTGAGCAGCGCCTTTAGTGAAGTGATCCCCTTCAATCCGCTGAACCGTCACTGGGAAACACTCGGCAAGCAAGCGGTCATCCGCATCCAACGTCAGGCTTTCGACATGGTATTCGAAAACCTCATATCCACGCTCCTGTGCCGAGAGCATAAGCGCGAAGGACGAGTCCCCCGCGATGTTGATATTCTCGATCGGGTCCATCTGGACGGCGATGCGTAGGGACATTCGTGCTTCCTTAAGGCTGCCAGGCGTTGGTGATGTGGCGTGGGCTTTGGCCGGGTGCAAGGAGGATCACGTCTATTCGAATATCTTCACCTTCAGCGGCGTGTTCATGGGCAACACACTCCACTGCGGCTGCGACCCGCGCCAATCGCTTTTCATCGACAGCGGTCGCCAGGTCTTGTGCTCGCTTGCGCCATTTGACCTCGACAAATGCAACCAGACCGGGCCTTCTTGCGATCAAATCGATTTCTCCGAGGGGCGTTCTTACGCGCTCTGCCAGTATCTTCCAGCCTTGCACTGCAAGCCATTGAGCGGCTTGCGCTTCACCGTCCCGGCCCTTTTGCTCGGCAATCTCTCGTTTGCCGCTCATGCGTTCTTCAATTCGACCGCACGGCTGTACAATGTTTGGCGATCAAGGCCGGTGGCCTTGGCCACTTTTCCAGCGGCCTTGGCCGGGCTCATTTCGAGCAGAGCTTCGCGCAGGAGATCATCAGGATTTTCGATATTCGGCGCTTCAGAAGACGGACCGACCAGCAAGACGATCTCACCCTTTGGCGGGTTGTCGGCATAATGCTCAATCAAGTCCTCAACCTCTCCTGTGCGGCATTCTTCGTGCATCTTTGTGAGTTCACGCGCCACAGACACTTCACGTGCAGGCCACATTTCCTGAATCGTTTGGAGGCTGCGAACGAGACGCGGTCCAGTTTCATAGAAGATCAAGGTAGCGGCTATGTCTTGAAGCTCTTCCAAAACGTCGCGTCGGGCTTTGTCTTTAACCGGCAAGAAACCGGCAAACAAAAACCGGTCGTTTGGCAATCCTGCAAGTGTGAGCGCCGCGATTGCCGCGTTTGCTCCTGGTACTGTGAAAACTTGAACACCCGCCTCGCGAGCCTCTCTTACCAAGCGGTATCCGGGATCAGAGATCAAAGGCGTTCCCGCATCGCTGACCAATGCCACAGGATCATTTCCTGCCCGTTCTATCAGGCGCGCCCGTTGACCATCGGACGAATGATCATCGTAGCGCTGCATTGGCGTCTGGATCTCGAAATGCTTGAGCAACCGCCCCGTCACGCGGGAATCTTCGCAGGCGATAACGTTGCACCGCCCCAGAACGTCAATTGCCCGCAGGGTCATGTCACCCAGATTGCCAATCGGCGTGGCCACGATATAGAGACCAGGCACAAGGTTTTTGGAAACGGCTGATTCAACAATTGGTGTGTTCACAACACCACCTTTGAAGCAGCTATTGGGGGTCGGCAAGAATGAAGCTTCTAAGCGCAGCCATTTCGGGCAAGTCGCTGGTCGAAAGAACGAAATCGATTTTCAGTCGTCGAACACTGGTCATTGCAGGCACCGCCGCTCTGCTCGGTGGTTGTCAGGTCATCCCGAAGACGGCTGAGCCCACGGCGACTATACCTGAGGCGACCCCAACTCCTGAGCCAAGCGCGACAGCGCTTCCGACAGATGCCACCCGGCACCGTGTAGCGTTGCTTGTACCGATGGCTGGCAATACTGGCGCGGTCGGGCAATCGCTGGCCAACGCTACGACGATGGCTCTGATCGATACCAACGCCAGCAATCTTCGGATAACGACGTACGATACATCACGCGGTGCCGCCGCGGCCGCTCGCCGTGCAATTGCTGATGGCAACCGCTTGATCCTAGGCCCGCTGCTCGCTGAAAATGTACCAGCTGTTCAGGCTGCAGCCCGCCCAGCTGGCGTGCCGGCTATCGCATTCTCGAATGACACATCAGTAGCAAGTTCCGATGTGTTCGTTATGGGGCATATTCCAGAGCAATCGATCAATCGCAGCGTTCGGTATGCACGACAGCGCGGCGCCAGCAGTTTTGCAGCGCTCTTGCCGGAAGGTGATTACGGGCAACGGTCTTATACAGCTTTGACGGCATCAATCCGCCAGCATGGCGGCACTCTCAGCGCGTTTGAGCGCTATGCACGAGGGAACACGTCCATTGTGAGCGCTGCACAGCGCCTGCGCACACGTGGTGGCTATGACACCGTTCTGATCGCTGATGGAGCACGGTTGGCTGTTCAAGCGGCTAACGAACTAAAGCAAGGCCGCGACACACGTATCCTTGGAACCGAGTTGTGGAGCGGTGAATCCGCCCTTACCCGTTCCAACTCTATCAATGGCGCGCTGTTCTCGGCTGTTTCTGATCGACGTTTCAAGCGGTTTTCGGAAAGCTATGAAGCGCGCTTCGGCGGCAAGCCTTACCGCATTGCCACTCTGGGGTACGATTCGGTGCTTCTGACACTGCGCGTTGCCCGCGATTGGCGGATTGGAAACCGCTTTCCGAAAAACCAACTTTATGATCGCGGCGGTTTCCTGGGTGTCGATGGCCCATTTCGCTTTGCGCGCAATGGCGTGGTTGAGCGGGCCTTGGAGGTTCGCGAAGTCCGCGGCAACCAAGTTGTGGCAGTCGATGCCGCTCCTACCAGCTTCGGCAACTGATATCAGCGCGGAACCTGCGCAAAAGGGTTCGCCACAGCTTGTGACGTTGAACCGCAGCACCCTATATCGGTGTCATGTCTGACGACCTGTTTGAAAACGCGCCAGCCTCCAGCGGCGACTATGATTCCTCATCCATTGAAGTACTCGAAGGATTGGAACCGGTTCGCCGTCGTCCGGGAATGTATATCGGTGGCACCGATGACCGCGCTCTGCACCATCTTGCTGCCGAAGTGCTCGATAACTCAATGGATGAAGCTGTTGCCGGGCACGCCAACCGTATCGAAGTCCGGCTTGAAGAAGGAAATCGGCTAAGCATTTCGGACAATGGGCGTGGCATCCCGGTTGATGAACATCCAAAGTTTCCGGGCAAATCGACCCTGGAAGTGATCCTTTCAACCCTCCACTCCGGCGGCAAGTTCTCCGGGAAAGCCTATGCAACCTCTGGCGGGCTTCACGGTGTGGGTGTCAGCGTAGTCAATGCGCTGTCTTCACATACGAGGGTTGAAGTTGCGCGTGACAAAAAGCTCTACGCTCAGGAATTCTCCAAAGGTCAGACACTCGGCAAGATTGAGCAGCAGGGCGCTGCTCCGAACCGCCGCGGAACAACGGTTACATTCACACCAGACAGCGAGATATTCGGCGATCGCAAGTTCAAGCCGCACCGCTTGTTCAAACTGGCGCGCTCCAAGGCCTATCTCTTCGCCGGCGTAGAAATCCGTTGGAAATGCGCCCCTTCTTTGGCGTCGGAGGACGTGCCGGAAGAGGCCACCTTCAAGTTTCCTGGCGGCTTGGCTGACCATCTTGCAGAACAAGTTGGTACGCGGGAGTGCGTCACATCGCAGCCGTTCACCGGCAATCAGGAGTTTCCGGACAGTCAGGGCCGCGTGGAATGGGCCATCGCATGGCCGCTCTATTCTGATGGCTCGACAAGCTGGTATTGCAACACGGTACCAACTCCCGATGGCGGCACGCATGAGCAAGGTCTTCGCGCTGCACTGACCAAGGGGCTGCGCGCCTTTGGTGAGTTGACCGGCACCAAGAAAGCGAAGGACATCTCGGCTGATGATGTAATGACCGGTGCCGAGGTCATGCTGAGCGTCTTCATCCGCGATCCACAATTCCAGTCACAGACGAAAGACCGCCTGACTTCACC
>JBCBHD010000150.1:0-7846 GCA_038526115.1 Pseudomonadota bacterium
GCTCAGAAACACGAGGGCTGACATCCATTTCCATATTTCTAGAATTATCGAAATGAATGTGGGAGTCAAGTCGCGGCGATCAGAGCCTAGTTTTCACTCTCCTCCATCAAACCGTGCTTCTTGATCGCATGTCGCAGCTGATCGTAGCTCAGGCCAAGCGCTTTGGCCGTTTGACGCTGGTTCCATCGATGCTTGCCCAGCGCATGCTCGACAATCGACCGCTCATGGGCATCCACAGCCGCTCGAAGATCATCAATCTGTTCAAAATCAACTCCGGGAGGAACGACTCCATTCGCCTGCGGACCACCTGCCGCAGCCTGCGTTCCGGCTGCAGATTTTTCGGTGGGCCGATGCGAGGGGGTTGCAGGCTTCCACGGACTTTCAAACGGGTCGAACTGAACATGAGATATCTGCCGATCCGGGTCATCCCAGCGGTAGACCGCGCGTTCAATCACATTGCGCAGTTCGCGAACATTGCCCGGCCAGGAGTAGTCCTCCAATTGCGTCATCACGTGTGGCGCAAAGCCCGGCCAGCCGTGCCAATCCAGTTCCGCGGCCATGCGGCGGGCAAAATACTCCGTTAGCACCCCGATATCGCCCTCGCGCACTCGCAAGGGCGGAAGGGTAATCACTTCAAAGCTCAGCCGGTCGAGCAAATCGGCGCGGAATTCCCCGGATGCCGCAAGAGCGGGCAAATCATCGTTGGTTGCCGCCACGATCCGAACGTCGACTCTAACCGGCCGTGAGGCACCAATTCTAGTGACTTCGCCATACTCGACCGCACGCAAGAGGCGTTCCTGCGCCCCCATCGACAGAGTACCCAGTTCGTCGAGAAAAAGCGTACCCTTGTCGGCTTCTTCAAACCTTCCGGCGCGGGCTTTGGTAGCACCGGTGAAAGCGCCGGCTTCGTGTCCGAAAAGTTCTGCTTCAATCAGGGTTTCGGGCAGCGCCGCGCAGTTCATGGTGACCAGCGGCTCATCCCATCGGGTCGAAAGACGGTGAAGACGTTCGGCGATCAACTCCTTACCGGTGCCCCGCTCCCCGATCACGAGCACCGGACGGCTCATTGGAGCAGCGCGACTGGCACGCTCCACCGCATCCAGAAAGGCCCCCGATTGCCCTATAAACTGATTTTCCCGCTCCATTTGCCAACCTATAGTGAAAATTCCCAATGCTTGGCAATAGAAACCAACACCATCGATGGCGTAATATGAAAAAGTCAAGCTTTTCTGCGGCTAATGCAGTTTGGCACACCCCTTGCTGTTATGTGGATGAACTCGAAATATCCGGCATTCACCTCGAAGGGATTGACCATGTACGACCGCGAATTCTTCAGCAGCAAACTTGGCCAGGCAGCCCTCGCCAGTATCGCTGCCATGACCGCATTTGTCGCGCTTTCTACGCAGTTCAACGCCAACCACGCTCACGCGGCGGCCATCGCCTACGATGGTGTAACGGTCGAAATCGCCTGAGCGTGAATTGATGAGCAAACGCAACGCCAAGAATACCCTCGGGCCGGAGCAATCAGTCCCCCCCGCAAGTGCTCCCATCGGCGCAGCTGATCACTCTGCTGCCGATGGAGACCAGCGCGCTCCGGCCCACCCCTCTTCATCCGCTGATCTGTCCCCCGAACCGATCCCTCACCCCAAAGCGCTTTCAAGGCTTGACGCCGAGATCGAGAAACTTCGCCGCAGTCCAACGCCGACACAAAGCGAATGGCATGCTAGGGAGAGTGACAACAACGATACGCGTTCGGAGCGCGACAACCCTTTTTTCGATGGAGTAGCCTTTATGGGCATTTTCAGCCGTACCCGTGACATCATCGCCGCCAACTTTAATGACATGCTCGATAAGGCTGATGATCCGACCAAGATGATCCGGATGATCATCCTCGAAATGGAAGAGACACTGGTCGAAGTTCGGGCAAGCGCGGCGCGCACGATTGCGGACCAGAAAGAAATGCATCGCCATGTTGTGAAACTGGATCGGCTCCAGGCCGATTGGGGCGACAAGGCTGAGCTTGCCCTGTCAAAGGATCGGGAAGATCTGGCACGTGCGGCCCTTGTCGAAAAGAAGAAAGCCGGCGGCATGGCCGAGCAACTGAAAGCGGAAATCGCTGTCCTTGATGATGCGTTGCGCGCTTATGAGGATGACATTCAGAAGCTGCAGCACCGCCTGCGTGAAGCTCGCAGCCGTCAGACGCAGATTGCGGCGCGGCTGGAAAGCGCGGAGAACCGCGTCAAGCTCCGGACCCTGATGACAACCGAGCGCACAGACGAAGCGCTGTCACGCTTCGACCAGCTGGAACGCCGTGTTGATTACGCTGAAGGCCGCGCTGATGCGATCCAGATCGGTCAGGACAGTCCGCCATCCTTGTCCGACGAAATCGCCGCTCTCGAAGGAGCGGACGCCATTGATGATGAACTTGCTGAAATGAAAAAGGCGCTTGGCAAAGACGCGTCTGACAAAGGGGAATAATCGATGCCTGGTGAAATCGTTTTTCTCATTCTCATCCTCCTTGTTGGTCTGCCCTGGATCGTCTTGCACTATGTCACGAAGTGGAAGACTGCAGCTACGATCACCTCGGATGACGAAGTTCTGCTGGATGAACTGTACCAGCTTGCAAAGCGTCTCGATGAACGCATGGATACGGTCGAACGGCTGGTTGCGTCTGACGACCCAGAATTCTCTCCGGTGAAGCGCCTGATGCACGACCAGGAAGTCGACAATCAGCAACTGCGCGAACTCGACCGGATGATGGCCGAAAAGAAAGGAATGAAGTGATGAACAGCCCCCGCACCACGCTTTATCGGGACAAATTCAATGCCAAGCTGATGGGCGTGTGTTCCGGCATCGCCGATTACACCGGCATGAATGTTGGACTGGTCCGTTTGCTCGGAGTTGTCTCGATCTTCGCCACGCAAGGGCTTGCTGTTCCTGCCTATTTCATCGCCGGATTTGTGCTGAACAAGAAGCCTTCGCACCTCTACCGTGATGAGAAAGAGCAGAAGTACTGGCAGCGCGTTCGGCAAAGCCCGCAGCGCACCGCTCGCGAAATCCGCGCCAATTTCCGCGATATCGACCGTCGGTTGGCCGCAGTGGAAACGCACTATGTCAGCAGCAATCCACGCCTGACAGCCGAGATTGAGCGTCTGCGCTGAAACACTATTGAGGGGAAATTTCGATGCAAATCCATGAATCGGTGATGATGGTGTTGGTCTTGGTAATCATAAGCACCGGGATGTTTGCAACGATCAACGCATTCCTCTCACACCGTCGAGAGATGGCCGCGATCAAGCGTGGTGCCGCCGGGAAAGACCGCGAGAACACCGAACTCCGCGAGACCGTGGAGATGCTTCAGGATCGGCTCGTGGTGCTGGAAAGCATCGCCATTGATCCGGCCCGGCGCACCGCAGATGAAATTGAAAAGCTGCGCTGATCAGCGCCAACCGAAACGAGGGACACACAGATGGAAAACCTGATACCAATCGTGGCGATCATTTTTGGGTGTGGCATCCCGATCACTGCGATTTGGGCCAAGCACAAACAGAAGATCGCTGAGATGCAGGTCGAAACGACAGCAGAACACACCGCGGAAAAAGCAGCGCAATATGCCAGCCAGGTGCAGCGTCTCGAAGATCGCGTGCAAGTGCTTGAACGGATCGTCACCGACAAAGGGTACGACATCGCTACTCAGATCGAAGCGCTGCGCGACACGCGGGCAACCGATCAATCCGATAGCGGTGTGCCGCTCAACATGGTCCGCAAGGAGGAAGTGTGATGGATGTCGGCGGTCCCGGGTTCATTCTGACCATCATCGCCGTTTCCTATGGCGCGTGGCTCCTCAACAACTGGATCCGTGCGAAGCATGGCTACGACCTCGAAGATGAGTGGGGCGGCAAGTCCAAGAAAAAGCAGGACAGCGAAGAAACCAAGCGTCTCAAGGCCGAAAACCGCGAATTGAATGGCAAGCTGGACGAAATGCAGGACCGCATGATCGTGCTCGAAAAGATCGTGACCGACCGCGGCTATTCCCTCGCTGACGAGATCGAAGCGCTTCGCGACACGCCAAAATCCAATCGCACCGAAAGGGTGTCCCCCTGAACCTCGATCGGAAGGAAAAAGCATGAGCGTTGATGCAGCAGCCATTATCGTCCCCAACCTACCGTGGATCATTGGCGGCGGGCTAGCACTTGGAGCGGCAGGCATTGCGGGCTGGATTCACACCACCCGCCTGCGGATTAAGCATGGCTACCCACTCGAAGGCGCCTGGGGCCAGACTCTGAAACCAGCCAGCGACACGGAAGCGAAGCAGCGTGTCACGCTGCTGACCCAAGAGAACGCCGAGCTGCGAGCCGAGTTGGGGGCGGTGAAAGACAGGCTTGCCAATGTCGAGCGGATCGTGACCGACGGTGGCTACCAACTCGGTTCGGAAATTGATGCACTGCGTGATCGTGCTCTGGAGCACCGCAAGGACAAAGGGACAGCATAATGTGGGGCGCTGACACTCAGCTGGTTGTCGATGCATTGCAGATCGCAGCCCTTGCCTTTGCAGTAGGCGCTGGCGGTTTGTTCGTGGCGTTGAAGCTGCGACGGAGGAAAACACCAGCTTCCGCGTCTCCAAGAGCAACGACACGTACAGATCTGGAAGAGCGGGTGCAGGTGCTCGAACGGATAGCGACCGACCGGACTCATCATCTGGCCGAAGAGATCGAACAACTGCGCGATACAGGAACGACGAGAGGGAAAGCCTGATGGATCCGGATTTTGCCGTGCTCATGACGATGATCGTTCTTGTTACAGCGATCAGCTTTATCGGTGCCAATGCGATCGTCAGCAAAGTGCTCGACTACAAGCGAGAAAAACGCCAGCCGGCGCCAAAGCTTGCTGCTGACACTCGCGAAATTGCCGACCGAACCGATTTGGTTGAAGACCGCCTGGCAGTGCTGGAACGCATCGCAACCGATCGCGGCCAGCTGCTTTCCGATGAGATTGAGCAGCTTCGTGTCGAGACCAATAGCCAAGAGGCGAAGCAATCATGAACTGGGCTGTTGTCGTTGTAGTCGCGATTGTCATCTGGGGTATCGTCCAGCTGGCCAAGACGCGCGCAGGCATCCTTACAGACGAAGACGGCAACGAAACCCTGGTGCCACGCGATGATCCGCAAAGCCGTGAAGCGCTCGAAGAAGCGCGCCGTGAAATCGAACAATTGCGTGATCGGGTTCAGGTGCTCGAACGCATCGCGACCGACAACAACTCACTCGATGCCCGCGAACGTGCGCGCATCACCGCTGAAATTGAATCCCTTCGGACACCGACCACCAAGGAGGATCTGAGCGAATGATCGATGCTATAATCCTTGATCCAACACTCGTCATTGCAGCCACGTGCATTGTCGGAATCAGCGTCGTCGCCTTTGCGCTTCTTCGCGCTTGGCAGGGTTGGCTCGAACTCAAGCGGCGCGAGCTTGATCGTGTCGAGCGTTCAACCGCCGGTGAGATCGAAGGCGGTGCAGGTGTAGGCGCTGCGCGGATCGAACTCGCCGACCTGAAAGAACGCATCAAAAAGCTGGAAGCGATAGCCAGTGGGGTAGAACTTTAGCACCCGCACATAGTGGACACTGCGCCTTGCGCCCCTACATAGCTTCGCATGCGCAGTCTTGACGATATATTCGAAGAATACGATTTCCTTGAAGGTGATGAGCGGTATTCACTGCTCATTGAGCTTGGCCGAGAGCTTGAGGCGATGCCCGATGCGCTCAAGACTGATGCCACTCTGGTACGCGGTTGTTCGGCATCAGTGTGGGTCTATCCGACCGAAGCAGGCGAACAGCTTCACTTCCTCGCTGATAGCAACGCGGCCATCACCAAGGGGATTGTCGCTCTGGTCATCGCCGCTGTGCAGGACAAACCAGCGGATGTTGTCGCCCAAATGGACGTCACTGGAGCACTCGCGCCGTTCGATCTGAAGAATCAGCTCTCCAGCAACCGCACGCAGGGCGTCCCCAACATGATCGCGCTGGTGAAGGAACACGCTGCGAGACTGGCAGCGGTTTAGAAAATGCGGCGGCTCTACTTTGCCGCTGGACTTTTCTTCGTCGGATTGGGCGCGATTGGGGCCGTGCTACCCTTACTGCCAACTGTTCCATTCTTGCTATTGGCCGTGTTTTTCTTCGCTCGCAGCAATCCCGAATGGGAGCGCAGAATCCTTGAACACCCGGTGTGGGGGCCGCAAATCCGGGACTGGCAGGAACGCAAAGCCATATCTCGCAAGGCGAAAGTGGCCTCGATCGCCACAATCGCTGCGGGGGTCGGTTTCACTTATGTGACCTTGGGATTTCCGTGGGTTTGGGTTTCGGTAGGGGTGTTGGTGATTATCGGCGGGTGGATCGCGACACGAAACGAGTGATTACGCCCCAACACTATCCCGCACCACAGCCTCACCTCTTTCGCGCTGCTCTTTCAATTCGGCCTTCAAGATTTGCGGATCACGGGCGAAGACAAAGCCGAAGCTGACGCCGCCTTCCTTGCCGATAGTTGCATGGTGGAGCTTGTGAGCCTGAACCAATCGCTTGGCGTAGCCTTTCTTCGGAACCCAGCGAAAGAACCGCTGATGCACCAAGCCATCGTGAATTATCGCGTAGATTACGCCATACAGGTTTACGCCCAGGGCGGCCCACCAGAGTGCATCCCAATACAAAGCGCCGAAAATATACATTGCGGCGTTGATTGTGCCGAACACCACCGCGAACAAATCGTTCTTCTCGAAGTAGCCATCATGCGGCTCGTGATGATCGCGGTGCCAGGCCCAGCCCCAACCGTGCATGATATATTTGTGCGCGTACCACGCAAACAATTCCATCCCGATCAGCGCGCCGAGAACGACTGCGATGATTTCAAACCAGCTCATGCAGCAACCTCCTCTTGTGCAATCGGTTGGCCAATGCCGGCCTTCTTGGCGCCCGGCAAAGCCCACCATGGAACATCCGGACGGCGATGGTGCTCCAGATGATAGCCGAAATGGAAGCACGTGACGAGACTTGTGAATGTCCCGAAATCGTTGGTGCGAGCGTTATGATCATCGGCAAAAGGCTGCCGATCATCCTGGTGATGAGGGCGGAAGGTGCCGAAATAGAAGAGTTGCAACGATGAAAGCAGTGCGGGCAATCCATAGAGTACAAAGATCTGCGCCATCGGAATACCGATCACGAGCCAGTAAATCCCGACAATCGTGTGGACATATAGCAGCGACTGCCAGCCGAAATATCGTTTGAAGAACGTCCAGTACCATTTGCCAAAATGGCTGGGATTGTGCTCATCAAAATCGGGATCGCCTGCCTTTCCCGCAAGACGATGATGAGTAAAATGCGCATCGCGCATCCTTCTCCAACCAAAACCGGCGTACAGAAACAGCAGGATCGTTGCGATCGCAGAACTCAGTCGATTGTGTCCGGGTGCCAACGTGCCGTGCATGGCATCATGGCAGACGATGAACACACCGACAGAAAGCCAGCACTGCGCGGCAGCGAGAGCCAAGGCAAACGGCAGGTTCGCCCAGCTCAGCTCGAACAGGAACATTCCGTAGATGTGAATGCCGAGCCAACTGCCCGCGATCAGAGAGGCGAGCGAAAGACCGACCAGGGTTTGGGTCGTCTTGTCAGGAAGGGCGAATGCTGGTGTCACAGTATTGTAGATACGCACGAACAGCTCATGCGGGTGCGTATAAAGCCCTCAGGCAAAGTCGCAATTGCGACGTTTCGCATCGCGATTGCGCCGCTAGCTACCGTCAGGGAAGAAGAATTCGCGCATATGCTCACCTATCCGAGCAGGCCGCAATGTTTGCGCAT
>JBCBHD010000151.1:0-7807 GCA_038526115.1 Pseudomonadota bacterium
CACTTTTCCGCTGAACTTCGGGGAAAAGCTGTGCATTTCGTGAGTGGACTTGGCTCGCCGTTTCTTCGAGCCTCAACATCCTCGCGCTTAACACTGTGCCTATCGGCTCACGGGGCTAAACTGCCTTGACACTTTGACAGTCTCTGCATGGCCGACTGACGAGTTCTGACCGAACGTCAGCCTGCCCTTACTTCCGCATTTCATGAGACCATTCCCGGCGGCTTGCAGTCATAGTCTCTTGCAGTTTGCATCGTTGTCGTTGGTGCGTTGCAAACCTAAGCCTTGGAGAATTTGCGGGTCCTACCCAGGCGATGGCCAATACGTAAGCGCTGAGGGACCGCAAATTCTCGCACTGGAGCGCTACGCCGCACCCCTGACAGTTAGAAGTTTCAGTAAGTTAGGGCGGTTCTCGGTCAGATTTGGACAATTCCCGTAGGATAAGGCCCTGCGACCGCTCGCGGCTGTCTATTTTGGATCAAACATGATACAAAGAGGGAACAAATGGAGGGTAATGAATGACCCAGCAATCCGGCGTTTTTCCGATTTATTTGAGGGCTGAGTATCGCGATACCGGCCAGTTACAGCGCTTTCAGAGCGACGCGCAGCGCGCAGCCCAATCAGCAGCGCGCGAGTTCAAGGGCGTCGGCGCGGCGCTTGACGCGGCTCTCAGCCGACAGCGCAACAGCGCCGGCTCGCTCGACTTAGGCGTCGATGAATTGCGCCAGGCGGCCGCCGCTAAGCAGCAGGTTGCGGTCGCGGCGCGAGAGGTCGCCGAGGCCACGAGAAACGCAGCCACAGCGAACGGGGCCTTCGACAGTTCGATGTCGCGAACTACTCGCGCAGCCTTCAAGCTGGCGAACGCTGAGGAGCAATCGGCTCGAGAGCTCAGCAAAAAGGTTGTCGCTCTCGACCGCGTCCAAGCGGAACTCAATCAGACTGCGTCCGCGACTGATCTAGTGACCGCGGCGAACCGGCGAAGCATAGCGGCGAATGGTGCATCGGTCCGATCGCAAGGCGCCCTCCGCAACGCATCGATCCAAGCCGGGCAGCAATTGCAAGACATCCAAGTTCAGCTTCAATCCGGAACGAGGGCCAGTCTAGTCTTCAGCCAGCAGCTGCCTCAACTCGCATTCGCTTTGAGTGGTCTCAGCCAAAGCGCCAATGCCGGCACTAAGCGGATCGGGCAGATGGCGTCGCTCCTAAGCGGGCCTTGGGGCGTCGCAGTCTTCGGCGCCACAGCCCTTTTGGGGCCGTTCATCGATAATCTTTTCCGGACGCAGAATGGTGCTCAGGCCGCAGCCAAAGGTCTCGTGAAGCTCGAAACACAGGCCGACCGGACAGCGAACGCGATCGAGAGGCTGCGAGGACTACAGACGCAAGATATTGAGCTCGATATTGCGACCGCCGAGATTGAACGAAGTGCGCTGCAAACAAAGATTCTGCGCGGCGATCTCAACCTAGCAGAGCTGAGGCGACGTGAAGCGCCGGAAACCATCATTAAGGGTGTGGAGCGAAACCAGTTCCGCCGTCGACAAGAGGTGCTCGAGCTTGATCAGGCAATTTTCAACGGGCGGCGCCGATTGAACGAACAGGCCGAGAAAGAGGCAAAGCGAGAGGCAAAGCGAAACGCGGTTGCAGATCGAAGAGCCGCAGCTGCCTTGCAAAAAGCACAGCAAGAGGCGGAGCAGCTCTCTCGGTTCGGTCAGAGATCCGCCGAGCGCATCGCACGATTGAATGAACGCTTCGACGAACAGGCTCGGTTGGTCGACCTAGCGGCTCAATCGACGCGCGAGCTTGACCGCATCATCGCTGAGCTGTTCGAGCGGCGCCCGGCTGGCTTCAAGCAGATGATCGATGACGCTGAAGAGGCCAAGCTGGTCATTGAGGACGCGCTTGTCCGACCGCTTGAGGACATCAAGCGCGAGGCGCGAGAGCGTCTCCAGGTTGAAGGGCTTCTGGCTCAGGGGCGACAAGATGAGGCGAGGGCGCTGCAAACCGTCCTAAGGCTCGAAGAGCAGATCGGAGACCTCAGCCGGTTGCAGAAGGACGAGATTGAGGACCTCGTTCGATTTGAGCGAGAGCGGACAGACGTACTCCGCATTCAGGGCGAGCTAACGACGCAACAAGCCGACGTCGCGCGAACCGTGGCCAGTGATCTCACCGATCTGCTTTCGGGCCGCTCTGCGGACCTCATCGGCAACTTCCGCCAATCGCTCTTGGACCTTCAGGGCGCTCGCTTGTTTGAAGACTTCTTCGGTCCAGCGTTTCGCGAGATTGAGCAAGAACTTGCTGGCAACACGCCGCAGGGCCGCGCCAACGCGCGCTACACAGCCGAAGTGGAGAAGACGGCGGAGGCCACTGAGGTGGCCGGCAAAGCGGCCCTTGATTTTGCCAACGCGGTGAACGCGGCGGCTGCCGGTGTTCGCGCCGGTCCCGCTAATGACAACGACAGCCAAATCGTCGTTCCTGGTGACAGCGCAGAAGTCGAGATCCGCCGCACCTCCATCAACGAGATCGCTGATCGCATCTCGCGCGGTGTATCCGAACCGATCGCGGCGCAGCTTGAAGACCTGCTTGGTCCGCGGTTTGCGAGCGCTCTTGGCGATGTGATCGGCGGTGTTTTCAAAGGTCAGGTGTTTGGCGGCACTCCGGGCGCGGTCTTGGGCGGACTTGAGGGCCTGCTCGGCACTGGGTTGCTCGGCAACGACAATCGCATAACCAACCTAGCCAGCCAAGCCCTCGGAGGAACCTTCACTGGCAGCCAAGTGGCCGGTTTTTCCAACGCCCTCGGCCTAGGTGGCTCAACTAGCGGTGCGCAAGTCGGTGGAGCCCTTGGCTCATTCTTGCCAATCCCCGGCGGCGATATCGTTGGAGCGATAGCGGGCAACTTCCTCGGCTCAATCCTCGGTGGCACCAAACGCGGCTCCGCGACCATTGGCGGCTTCGGCGGTTCGCTTGGTATCACCGGCGTTCGCGGCAACAGCAGCAGCCGCGAGGACGCCGCGACGGGGCTTGCCGATCAGGTGCTCGACGCTATCGAAAGCTTCGCCGATCAGCTTGGCGCAGAGGTCAACGCCGCAGCGGGGCGCGTATCCATCGGAGTTCGCAAAGACAATCTGCGCGTCGACACGACCGGTGCCGGCATCACCAAGACCAAGAATGGTGCGATCGACTTTGGCGATGACACAGAAGCGGCCATCCGCTTCGCCACACGCGACCTCATCCAGGACGGTGTGATCCAAGGCCTCACCGATGCAGAAAACCGCTTGATCCAAGCGGGCGACAGCTTAGAGGATTCGATCAACGATGTGCTGCAATTCCGTAGCGTCTTTGATCGCCTGCAGGAATTCCGAGATCCGCTTGGTTTTGCTATCGACCAGCTCAACGAGGAATTTGAAGACCTGATCAATCTGTTCAATCGCGCTGGCGCAAGCTCAGAGCAGTTTGCGGAACTCGAAGAATTGTACGACTTGGAGCGCGCGCGGGCGATCGAAGAGTCGACAAGCCGTGTGGTTGGATCGCTCCAGCAATTGCTCAACGATCTGACGATCGGCGACAGCGGATTGTCGCTCAAGACCCGCCAATCAAACGCTCTGGGTCGCTTTGATGATCTATCGGCGAGGGTTCAGGCTGGTGATACGAATGCCTTCGATGATTTTGCGGAGGTGTCACAGCAATTGCTTGAGATTGAGCGCGAACTGTTCGGCTCGACGCAAAGCTACTTCGACCGGCTTGCTCAGGTGACCGCCCTTACCGAGCAAGCGGTAAACGACCAGACCAACGTGACTTCGATCGCGGCGGGTTCACCTTCGCCATTCGCTGATACGCCCAGCATTGATCGCTCGATCGACATCATGACCGATGAGTTGGTCAATCGACTTACCATCTCCGACCGAAACAACGTTCAAGGCTTTGAGCGCTTGATTGCAGCGATAAACGGAGTTGGCAGTGGCGGATCGTCGGCGTTCGACCTTATCCGGGTGAGCAACTTCTAGCTCGGGTCGCTCCCTTTGGGCGTCGCGTCGATCAGAATTTGAGTGAGGATCGCGAAGTGCTGTTCGACGAATTTGGGAAGCTTTGTTGCTTGGCGCGTGACCACAAGGTTGTTGATCAACTGATCAAGTTCAGGATCCTTGAGGAGGCCCTCTTTTCTTAAGAGCGCGACGCACAAGGTGGCGGCAGTCGACGCGTAGATCGAAAGGGCGAGCTCGGGGCTGGGTCGATTATCGTTCATGGGAATGGCTCCAAGATATGGGAAGAAATGAGCGGCCGACCGCCTGCACCAGCAGCCGGCCGCCGCGACGCGAGGACAAGATCGCGCCGCAAAGGATTTAAGGGGTGTGTATTATGCTCGGGACGCCCCGCACGGCATCGCACTGCTGAGCGATCACCTCGAACGCAGCGAGGAGCTCTGATGGCACTTGAACAGCGGATGGTACCCGTAAGAGTGAGCCGGACGCTGTGACGCCCTTTACAGCCTTCTCAGCCTCTGGTGCGCCCGGGATATACCGGCCTGTCACCGATCTGATGACTTGCAGCTCAACGAAGCAGTCCAGCAGCGTTTGTGCGGCCTTCTTTTGCCGCTCGCCGACTTCCTCAATTAGAGGCCAAGCCGCATCAAGGACGAGGTTTCGCCCCTCGGCCTCGGCGGTCCTTACCTCGGTGCGCAGATCATCAAGCCGCGTCGCAATGGTGCGGCGACTGGCCGTTAGCGCTTCCCGGCGTTCATGCAATTCCCTGAGGCTAACGCTCGCGGTCGCGGCCTCGGAGGGGCAAGTTCCGCTCAGCACGGCCTCAGCGACGGCCTCCGGATCGGGACCCTCAAAGGCATGGATCTCTTCGGCTAGACGGATAGTCTCATCCCTTACCGCCGCGTCTTGCTTCTCTGCCTCGCTCAACGCCGATCGGGCATCAGCGAGCTTCTGATTGGCCTCGGTGAAGTCGATTTGTTTTGCTTGTTCTACAAGTTGCTTGATCGCGGAGGTCATCTTGCGTTCTCCCCTGCAAGTCTAGAGAGCACCTTGTCCCAGGCAGCCACGCCGCCGCCGAGCTTGCTCCTAATTAGGTCAGCGTCAAATTCTGTGTTTGCAAGGAGATCCAACGCTTTGGCTTCTTGGCCGTGAGACTTCGCAAACTCGGCCACCTCAGCGAGTCGTTCGCGTTCAAGCGACCTGCCAGCCGAAAAGCCACGTGCCACGTCTGTTGGTCCCTCGGGGGTGCCCTTGGAAAGTGCTGTCACTTTCGCTGCCGGTGTCGCCGGTTTTGAAGCGCGTCTGCTCTTTGGCGAACCGGCATTCGCTTTCGCAGGCCGCGGGTTCGTATACGGAAAATTAGTATTCATCGTTATTCCCTTCAGTTTGGCCGCGCGATGCGGCGTTGTGGGGATGGAGATGGTCGCGGCTGGTGGGCGCGCGATTGTGTTCGCGCTGACAACTGAGTTGCCAGCCGATCTGCTGTGTCAATTCTGCTGGTGACTAGGAGCGGTCGGTGCGTCGACGCTCGATCGGGAAGCGGATGACATTGTCCACGCGCGGTTTGGCTTGCTCGCGAAGCGCGCGGCCAACTTTCATCAACCTTTCGGCATCTGTGAACGCTAGGCGGGGATCCATAACCATCAGACTGCTCCGGACTGTGTTGCAGGCATATAACACCATTTTGGTTTTCAGGGAAGGTCATGACACCTTCCTCTCTTCGGCAGCCTGCTGTCCGAAAACGCAGTTTTCGGCTCTGTGGGAGTCAGACTGATAATGGTCGTTGAGGTCTCGTTGAGATATCGTTGATCTCTCGTTGAGATATCGTTGAAGTCGACCTTTTGGCTCAAACAGCTCGGGAGCGTTCTCGGATATGATCGCGCTGAAGGTGTCCTTCCAAGCCCGATAGACCTCCATCCGTTCCATTTGCCAATGCTTTGTGGCGCTCGTCCGAGGGAGTTTTACCAGTCTCGGAACGCCTCTGACTACCGCTTTCCGGTACATGCGATCTATCGGTAGAATCCATTCGCTTCCGTTCCGGGTCAGCCAGTAGTCGAGTTGATTTGCGTCCCCCTTCATGGCTAGTGCCGCCGCCATGGCGAGGACGCCCACTTCGTCTTCAGGCTCTTCGCGTCGCAGCTTGCCGTGCCTCATCACTCCCAAGGGATAGATGATCTGCGCATCGCGCTCTTCATCTTCGACCGCGGCGATCAGCCATTCGATTGCGCCTGCATCCTTCAGGATGGAAATGCGCTCGAAGTATCGTCCTGCGTCCTCTTGCCGCGCGACGTCATCGCTTTGGTCGTAGCGCCCTCTGTGATCGGCAGTCGCAGTGGAATGCACCGTCCATTCCTTTAGTCCGGATAGCTCGACAACCTTGTGCGTCGCGCTTCTCCAGATTGTCGTGCTCTCGCCGTATCCGAGCCATAGGAAGTCGGAAGACGAACCGCCTAGGTCGATTAGGTCTTGGGCCTTGTACATTTGCGCGAGCAACAGAAACGCCATCGGGTCGCGAGCCTTTCTTATGCGCTCAAGGATGCACGGATTGCTCGTCGGCATGCCAAACACGTCGCCAGCGAGCGCCATGGGCAGGTAAACCGGGTCAAGCTTCCGCGTGGCAATCAGATTGCCTTCTTCGTCGAGCCAGCCGTCACGAGTGGCGTTCTGGTCAACTCGCCGCATGTAGCCACTGTTTGAGGACTGTCCTTTTCGGGCTCGCTCAATCGCAGCGTTGTAGCCTTCGCCCATTCGTCGGGTCTCGATCGGTTTCAGGTTGATTCGAACAATTCGGGCGGAGCGATCGTTCCATTCGATGAGGCCGCGATTAATCAGGCTGTCGACGCAACGGTCAACACGGCGCCAGCTCATCCCCAGCCGCTTCCGAATGGCCTCTCTGCCCCAGACGCTGGTCAAGCCCGTGGCGCCCGAACCCATGCAAATGCCGAGATAAACCGCGACCTCATCAGCGGTGCCCTTCATGGCTAACTCACGGAGGGTAGGGAGGTCGACCAGCGTGAAGTGGCCCCGGTCCTTAGGTTTCTTGTCTCCCTCTGTCATCTCATGCCTCGCTCGCAGCGGTCAGATCCAGCACCGGCTGTTCGAGAAGTGAGGCCAGCGTGTAAGCCTGTCCAATCGCAGATCCGAGATCGCCGAATTGGCGCCGGGTCGGGCGTCCATCGCGCTGCCAGCGGACTTCGAAGCCGCGCTCACAGCGTGAAACTGTGATGGACTGGAGGCAGGGCGCCGGTTGCCTTTGCGCGGCGGTCATATGCCGTCCTCGCCTTCCCTATCGCACCGGAAGTCATCGACGGCGCTGTCAGGGTCACTGATGGCGCAGCCCGGGCCGCCAGCGTGTCGGATGCCAGAGCCCCACGCCTCTGCAGCTATTGAGATCTCTTCTTCGGAGCATTGGCCGTCTTCGTCGCTGTCCTCAAGATCAGCGTCACCGTCGATTGCGTCCAAGACATCGATTGCGACTTGCATCACAATCTCTAGCGTGTCCCTGCCATGGGCAGCTAGCACTCTCTCGACACGGCCCCTGATGACGGGATCGCTTTCGACAAGAGATGGCTCTCTCTCGCTCCCTTCTTCGGGCCGAGCGGCGCTCATGCTGCATCCGACTGAAAAGCCGCCTCGAGCTCCGATTTGCGGAAGTAGAGAGAGCGCCCTTTCCTGATCGCGGGCAAGTGGCCCTGGTTCACGAGATGATACACCTGAGAGCGGGAGATGCCGAGATATTCGGCAGCGCCTTGTGCGCCGGGGATGAGGTCGAGAGTCATGATCAATCCTTTAGAACAGATATAAAGACTAGATGTATTCTCATTTATCGGATTGAA
>JBCBHD010000152.1:0-7750 GCA_038526115.1 Pseudomonadota bacterium
GCATAAGGGTTGTGTTCGGGGTGAGCTTCGATCCAGATCCAGCCCGCGAACAGAGTAATGACAACAATGAGCGCAAGCAACAGACGACGCTCTGTGCGGAAGCGCCCAGATGCGTTCTTGAGCTGCCATGTCTTTGATTTTCGACCCATCGTGCGGCCCTAGTGGAAATCGCGCGATTTCGGAATGATCCTGTGATTTCGCGGATGCCCCGTCACATTGGGAAGGTTGCCGGGTGGCAGCTCATCAATGATCTCGCGCGGTCTGACAGCATCTCTGCCAGGTGGTATTTTGTGACTAACAAGTGGCGAAGTGACATGATCGGCCCGCGCAACGGGGGCGTTCAGCATATCATCGGAAAGCGCGTAGAGACGGTCCGTCGCGTCGGTCATATGGTGTGCGATAACGTGGATGACTTCATCGTCATACTCCACCCGTCCGCGCACCTCCATCAACCTTGCCCCCATCACCACCTTGCGCTGCTTTTCCTTGAGGTCAGGCCACACAACAAGGTTGATCACGCCGGTCTCATCCTCAAGCGTGATGAAGCACACTCCTTTGGCACTGCCAGGACGCTGGCGGATCAACACCACACCAGCCACCTGCACCATGGATCGGAACTTGCGATTCCGCAGATCACACGCCCTTACAAAGCCGCGATCCGCCAAGGCGGGCCTCAGAAATGCCATCGGATGCGCTTTGAGGCTCAGCCGCGTCGTCTGATAGTCGGCGACGACTTCTTCCGACAACGGCATTTGCGGCAAATGGGTTGCAATACGCTCCGCCCCCTCATCGCGCTCAGCTGCTGCTTTGAACAAGGGAAGGTCTGGCCCGGCGACAAGGCTACGCGCATCCCACAAAGCCTGCCTTCGGGAGAGGCCCATTGAAGTAAAGCAATCTGCGCTTGCAAGCCGCTCTATGTGAGAAGGCGATAAGCCTGCCCGCTCGCGCAGCTCGGCCACATCGCGATAACGGCCCTTCTCTTCGCGCTCGGCGATCAGCTGCGCTGCAATGTGCTCATGCAGGCCGTCCACTTGCCGTAAACCGAGCCGGAGAGCGATGTGTCTATCAAGGCGCCCTTTGCCTTGCGGCTCATTATCGCTCGCACTGTGACCATCCTCGCCCGGCTCCAGAGTGCAATCCCACTGCGAACAATTCACATCTGCCGGCAACACCTCAACCCCATGCTCGCGCGCATCGCGAACAATCTGAGCGGGCGCATAAAAACCCATGGGCTGTGAATTGAGGAGGGCGGCCGCAAAAGCTGCCGGAAAATGGCATTTCAGCCAGCTTGAGACATAGACAAGATGCGCAAATGAGGCGGCATGACTTTCGGGGAAACCATATTCACCAAACCCCCGGATCTGATTGAAACAGCGCTGCGCAAAGTCGCGTTCGTACCCGCGTGTCACCATTCGCTCGACCATCATGTCCTGCAATTCATCCACCATTCCGCGAGAACGGAAAGTCGCCATCGCCTTGCGCAAGCGATTAGCTTCGAGCGAGGAGAACTTCGCTGCATCGAGTGCGATCTTCATCGCCTGTTCCTGAAAGATCGGAACGCCGAGTGTCCGCTCAAGAATGCTCGACAGTTCATCAGGCGGGCCGTGCTGCGGCGATGGAGCAGGAATGCGTACAGGCTCCGCACCCCGACGACGTTTCAAATAAGGGTGCACCATATCGCCTTGGATCGGACCGGGGCGCACAATCGCGACCTGGATTACCAGATCGTAGAATTCACGCGGACGCAGCCGTGGGAGCATGTTCATCTGTGCTCGGCTTTCAACCTGAAACACACCCAGAGAGTCCCCCTTGCGCAGCATCGCATAGGTTTCCGGATCTTCACGCGGGACAGTTGCCAGAGCGAGCGTGCGATCGTGATGAGCCTCCAGCAGATCGAGGCACTTCTTGATGCAGGTCAGCATGCCGAGTGCGAGCACATCGACCTTGAGAATACCAAGCGCTTCGATGTCGTCCTTGTCCCATTCAATGAAACTACGATCCGGCATCGCACCATTCCCAATTGGCACCGTTTCCGTCAGCGCGCCTTCGGTCAGGATGAAGCCGCCGACATGCTGCGAAAGATGGCGGGGCATACCGATCATCTGCTCGGTCAAGGCCAGCACGCGTCGCAGATGCGGATCGGAAAGGTCCATGCCGATTTCCTCAACATGCGCTTCACCAATTTCGCGGCCCATCCCGCCCCAAACAGTGCGAGCCAATGCGCTGGTCACATCTTCGGAAAGCCCCATAGCCTTGCCGACTTCACGGATCGCCATGCGCGGGCGATAGTGGATCACTGTCGCAGTCAGGCCGGCGCGATGGCGACCGTATTTCTTGTAAATATACTGAATCACCTCCTCGCGTCGTTCATGCTCAAAATCGACGTCGATATCAGGCGGCTCGCGGCGTTCTTCAGAAATGAAGCGATCAAACAGCAATTGATGCTTCGCTGGATCAACACTCGTGATTTCGAGGCAATAGCATACGGCTGAATTGGCTGCGGAGCCCCGCCCCTGACACAGGATCGGTGGTTCGACACTGCGAGCGAAATCGACAATGTCCTTGATAGTCAGGAAGTACCGCGCAAGCTCCAGCTTCGCGATCAGCGAAAGCTCGCGTTCCAGCGTTTGCTGCACGCTATCAGGCACACCGTCCGGATACCGACGCTCAGCCCCTCGCCAGGTCTCAACCTCCAGATATTCCTGCGGGGCCATGTCATCTGGGTAGATTTCTTCCGGATATTCATAGCGAAGTTCATCAAGCGAGAACTGGCACGCATCTGCGAGAATGCGTGAAGCTGAAATCGCATGCGGCCACCGGGCAAACAGTCGCTGCATTTCCTGCGGGGATTTAAGGTGTCTCTCGCTATTTGCATGAAGCAGATGCCCGGCCTCAGCCACCGTTGTCTTGTTCGCAATCGCCATCATCACATCCTGCAATGGGCGGCGTTCTGGCGCATGGTAATGCACATCATTGGTGGCCATCAGAGTGAAGCCATTCGTTCGCGCAAGCGCATCAAGCCGTTCTATCCTGGCGATATCGTCGCCGCGATAAAGGTAGGATGCCGCAAGATGATGCAACGTCGGCAGCTGGCGTGTGAGATAAGGAAGAATATCGCAGAATGATGCCGTAACCTCATCATCCTGAGGAAGGCTGTGATCGCCTTGCTGAGGTGGTTCCGGATTGGTTTCAGGCCGGTGCATAGGGACAACGTTGCTTGGCGTCCGGATCGTGAACTCTGCTTCGAGGTTCTCTGGTGGGATCAGGATCAGCTGCACACCTTCGCTATGTTCTGCCAACATCGACAGATTGATCTCGCACACACCCTTTTCCTGCCACCCACCGGTCAGTGTCTGCATCCGCCCCGCACTTATCAATCGGCACAATCGGCCATAGGCAGCGCGGTCCTTTGGATAGGCGAGGAAGGCCAACCCTTCGATCGTTTCAATCCGTATGCCGATCACAGGACGCAGCTTGAGTGTCTGCGCTTCAGTATGGATACGCACGACACCTGCCATCGAATTGGCATCGGCAATTCCGATAGCATCATAGCCAAGCGCTCGCGCTGTCATCGCCAGATCCACCGCATCGGAGGCTCCGCGTAGGAAGCTGAAACAGCTAACAAGTCCAAGCTCGACAAAAGGCGAGCGCGGCGGGGCTTCGATCAGGTCGGGATCGATTTCTAACGTGCGTTTATCAGGGGTGAGCGGAGCATCAGGCATATCACGCGGCCAACTCCGCGAGACGCGCCTCAACCGCTGCCAGATCGCGCACGAACAAGGCCTCCTGTTCCTCGCGTGCCGCCCCATCGAGACGCAGCAGGTAGGAAGGGTGCGCTGTCACCCATAACTCTGATCCGTCTTCAAGCATCATCGGCTTGCCCCGCGCTCGGGCAATACTCACGGTTTTCCCAAGCAATCCACGCGCCGCTGATGCTCCCAACGCCAAGACCACACGCGGCTTCACCACGGCACGCTCAGCTTCGAGCCACCAGCGGCATGTGTCGATCTCTTTAGCTGTGGGAGACTGGTGGATCCTGCGCTTTCCACGCTGCTGGAATTTAAAGTGCTTTACCGCGTTGGTGACATAGGCAGCGGAACGGTCAATCCCGGCCTGACTCAAGAACCGATCAAGCAACTGACCTGCCGGACCGACAAAGGGGCGCCCCTGTTGGTCTTCCTGATCGCCAGGCTGTTCGCCCACAATCATCAGCGCAGCATCGCAATCTCCTTCACCCATCACTGTGCGTGTTCCGCAATCAGCAATCGGACAATCACGGCATGCTTTGATACCCTTGCCAATCGCACTAAGGCTCGCTGGCCTTTCCCGTTCATCGCGTGTGCCCGCCGCGACCATCCCGGCCTCACGCGCCTGCGCCCCGGCTATAAGGTCCGGGATCAGCTCCGCTTCGGGCATGTTCTTCCAGTACTTTTTGGGCATCTCGGCGAGCATTGCGCCAACTTTCAAGCGAGCCGGATTGAAGATCGAAGAATAATAGGACTTCCACAATTCTTCCACCGGATCACCCTGAGGCGCGTCCTCTCTCCGGGCAGGCCCGCTTTCATGCATTGTCTCGCCATCCCAATGAATGCAGCCACGCGGTGTTAGGATCGACCAGTTCATGTTGGCGAAACGCCGCATGAAGAACCCGGCATTGGCGCTCACGATGTGATGGTCAGGCTCAAACCAGGCAACGTAGTGTTCGCCCCCTTCCCGTTCGATCAGGCGAAACCGCACAAAGGCATGCATCTTGTGGCTGTCACGACGAACCGATTTGTCGAGTTCCTCTATCCGGCGAACATCCGGATCAGCCTTGTCCTCCATACAGCGCGGGTTCGATTGCAGCCGCCACAGCATCCGATAGAGCAAGTCGAAACGCTGCGGATCAGAATGCAGGGCGGCATTGCGGGCGAGGTTCATGAAGCGCTTGGACGCACGCACCCCGCGAGAATCTCGATCCGGCACCGGCAGACGTTTCTCACTGCGTGCCGGCCCATCATGCGCAAACAGATCAGCCGTCCCGCCAGGCTCAATCCATGCAATCCTATCCGGTGGGATATCACATTGAAGCAATTGTCGTGCGCGTTCACGCCAGAAGCCGAAATCATCAGGCGTCGGCAAGTGGACGGCATAATGCGCGCCAAGGGATACATTCTGCATTGCAGTCATCGGCAACTCATCAGAACAGCTCCAGCTGTTCTTGCTTAGGCGCCAGCAGCGCACGCAGATCTGCGCGATCCGTCAGTGTGGTCGGACGCCAGTCGAGCGCGATCAGGAACGGGCGGACCTTGGAAATCGACTGAGTCAGCTTCGCTACATCATCAAGCCGCAAGCTACGGTGACGCCGCGCTCGCAGGATCCGCTGCACTGCGACCGTTCCCAAACCCGGCACTCGCAGCAATTGCTCTTTTGGTGCGCGGTTCACATCCACTGGAAACGCCCCGCGAAATTTGAGCGCCCAAGCGAGCTTTGGATCGATATCAAGCGGCAGATTACCGTCAGCCCCGGTCGCCTGCGCCACTTCACCCGGTGCATAACCATAGAACCGCATCAGCCAATCCGACTGATAGAGCCGGTGCTCACGCATCAGCGGCGGACGCTTCAGAGGCAGCACTGCACTTGCATCGGGAATTGGAGAGAAAGCGCTGTAATACACCCGGCGCAGGCCGAACGAGCCATAGAGTTTGCTCGCCTTGCCAACGATATCGGCGTCATTTGCATCATCTGCGCCGACAATCATCTGTGTCGACTGCCCTGCCGGAGCAAACCGCGGTGCGTGTTTGAAACGTTTGCGTTCATCTTTTGCCTGGATGATGCGAGACCTGGTCTTACCCATCGCGCCTTCGATCTGGGTTTCATCCTTGTCCGGCGCGAGCCGGGTCAGCCCACTGGTGGTCGGCAGTTCGACATTGATTGATATGCGATCGGCATACAGCCCCGCCTCGTGGATCAGTTCAGGATCCGCTTCGGGAATCGTTTTGAGATGGATGTAACCGCGAAAGTCATACTCCTCTCGCAGGATCCGCGCAGTCTCGACCAATTGCTCCATCGTATGGTTCGAGCTTTTGATGATGCCTGATGAGAGGAACAGGCCCTCAATATAATTGCGGCGATAGAAGTTGAGCGTGAGGTCCGCGACTTCCTGCGGCGTGAAGCGCGCGCGGCGGACATTCGAGCTTTTGCGGTTGATGCAGTAATGGCAATCGAAGATGCAATGGTTGGTCAGCAATATCTTGAGCAGCGAGATGCACCGGCCATCAGGCGCATAAGCGTGGCAGATGCCCATCCCTTCGGTTGAACCAATCCCTTTGCCGCCAAGCGAGTTTTTCTTTGCAGTCCCGGATGACGCGCAAGACGCATCGTACTTTGCTGCATCGGCAAGGATTTCAAGCTTTTGTCTAAGAGTTTGTTGAGCCATAGAACACCTATTTGTTCCTTATATGTTCTACCCTCAAATTCACCAGTGCAAAAGTTGCAAGAATATGGGAACTCTCCTGCGAATGATACGTAATATCGGTACGGACCGGGCCCCTCTGGCGAGCAATCCTGCTCGTGATGTCGGACGTAACACGCGGCAAAGTGCCGCTTTGTTTTGGATGGGGGGCAGAGTGCTCCCCACAGGGAGTATGAAATGAAGAAGTTCGTGAGTGTTTCTATCCTCGGCGTAAGCGCCCTCGCCCTCGCCGCATGTGGTGGAGATGAGGCTGCGACAGGCGACGCAGCAAACGCTAACCCAATCACCGCAGAAGAAGTCACTGCCGCACAACAGGCATGGGGCGAAGGTATTGTCGCCATCGGCCAGGTCTTCACGGAGGAAGGCGATTTCAGCGCACGCGCATCAGAGCACATCGCCACGCACTATGCCTATGGCGACGATGCGACGATTCTGTTCAAGCCGACTCTGGCCGCTGACGATCAGTTCCGTGAAACCACTGAAGAAGCCCTGAGCTATTTTGTTGGCACGGAAGGCACTGAAGACGGCGGATTTGCCATTGCGCCTTATTCAGCTGTTCGTTGGGAAAATAACGGGACCGTAATTTCGGATAGCGGCGACATGGCAGTCGCTATGGGCAACTACTTCTTCACGGGAGCCGATGGCAACGAAACCAAGGTTGAATATTCATTCGCCTATGAAAAGGACGAGAATGGCGATCTCAAGATCGTCCTGCATCACAGCTCACTGCCGTACAGCGCCAGCTGATTTCCCGTTACCTGGAAATTCAAGGGTCGGTGCCGATGGCATCGGCCCTTTTTTTGTCAGACGCGGTGGCTCGCATTCGCACGGCGACGTGCGACATTCAGCTTGCTGCCATTCTGTTCACACAGATGATCGATCACGGCAGGATGCATTTCGCCTTCGAAGGCAACGCCTGCAAATTCACCGTTGACCCAGGCGATAATGCCGAGCGGAGCGTTGATCCCTCCGACCTTCATCACCACGCGATCGCCAACTGTGGCAAATCCTGCGCGTGCTTTAATCTTGCAGCCGCCTTGGGAAATGTCGATCAGATCGACAAAGACGACGCGGGACTGCACCCGGCTTTTGACCATGAGGCCAAGCGGGCGACGGTTATCCGTACGAGGGATCGATTGCATATTCATCGCATGAAGGGGCTAGCAAATAATCGTAAACGAAAACTGACGATCCGGCTAAAAATGGTTGATGGCTTCGTCAGGCGTACAGTCCCTGCAAATACCAATCCGGGATTCCACCGCGTCCATCGCCTGCGATTCCATGACGATAAATCCA
>JBCBHD010000153.1:0-7743 GCA_038526115.1 Pseudomonadota bacterium
GTGCCTGACCCAGACTGCTCCCTGTTGCCGACGCTGAGGAAGCACAGGTGCGCCACGAAATGCTGGTGGAGGCGATGGACAGTCTCAACGAGCGTGAGCAGCACATCCTGACGGAACGCCGCCTGACGGAGAAGCCGCAGACACTCGAAGAGCTGTCACAGGTTTATGACGTTAGCCGTGAGCGGATCCGTCAGATCGAAGTGCGCGCTTTCGAAAAGCTGCAGAAAGCAATGCAGCGGATTGCGGGTGAGCGTCTCTTGCCGGGCATGGCGTAAGCCCTACTCCGGCAAGTTTTCGATCAACGCATCGAACACAGAAACATCGAAGCGCCGGGGGTTTTCCCCCGGCGTCTTGCTTTTCAATTCCGTCAGAAGATCGTCGCGGACCGGGAATTCCCAACGCACTCGACCCGGCAAGACTGAAGACATGGCAGTGAACCACTCGATCAAATGCGGCTGCAATGCGAGGTGCTGTTCGAAATTGCCACGCCTACGTGATCCGTCACCGTCTTTCTGGGCGCGTGCAATGTCGGGAGCGATCCGCTTGACCAGATAAAGATCTGCAAAGCCAAGCCGGTGCTCTTGGATCGCTTTCCGAACCACCGGCACAGCAGTGTCGAACTTGTCTGGCCAGTGAAAGTCCGCACGTTCCATGCACCACGAATAGTGGATCTTCATCGGATCGGTGTCACAGATCGCAATGCCATGCTCGCGCTCGAGTTCCAGAGCCATCTGGAACTTTCTGACATTGTGCTCGGCCCAGAAATGAGCGTGGTCATCAAGGCTTGCATCGGCAGCAGGACGATCATCTTTCACTGGGATTTCTGGCACCCATCGTCCATCGCCAAATTGGCGTGCGTAGGTCGTTTTTCCGGCAGCACTGATACCTTCAACCACAATGATCATCGGGATAGTCCGCCTGGAGCTTACTCAGCGATCATTTGGCCGGCGCCAGATCCAGCACCGCGGCAATCATCGCCCGTGTCCCCAACGTTACGCTTTCACGCGGTGCGACTTTGAACAGCGGCGAGTGGTGGCTCGGCACAGCAGGTCCACCGGCTTCCTCGGCATCGAAAGCTTCCTGAGGGGTTCCGCCTACTGCGAAATAATATCCCGGCACGCCCATATCCTCGGTCACGAAATACGCAAAGTCTTCCGCGCCCATTCCCTTTTGCTCAAACTCCAGAAACGCGTCTTCTCCCAGATCGCGCTTCATCACGGCGTTAAGGCGGCGAGCGAGTGCCGGATCGTTGTTGGTTACAGGCGTTCCTTCGCTGAAGATGACCTGCACCGGTAGATCATCAGGCAATCCATGCGCTTTGCCGATATTGACCGCGATCCGTTCAATCGAGGCGAGCAATTGCGCCCGCGTTTCTTCATCATTGGCCCGGACGGTCAATTGCAACTCAGCCTGATCGGAAATGATGTTGTGCTTCGATCCGGAGTGGAACGAGCCGACGGTTATGACGGCCGGTTTCAGCGGCTGAACTTCGCGGCTGACAATGGATTGCAGCGCCGTGACGATCTGCGAAGCGATGTAGACCGGGTCCTTCCCGCGGTGCGGGCTCGCGCCGTGCGCACCAATGCCTGGAACCTTGATATCGACCGAATCCGCGCTCGAATACTGGATGCCTTCTGATGCGCTGACATGGCCAGTCGGCAGCTGCGAAGCGACATGGAAAGCCAAAGCGTAATCAGGCTTCCCGAACCGTTCGTACAGCCCATCGGCGATCATGGCCTTGGCCCCGCCAACGCGTTCTTCAGCGGGTTGCACCACGAACATCAAGGTGCCGCTCCACTTATCCTTCATCGACATCAACAAGCGTGCTGTGCCGATCATCGAAGTAATGTGCACGTCATGCCCGCAGGCATGCATGACAGGGTATTCCTGCCCATCCTGCCCCACCTGCGTCGCGATTGAGGCATAATCTAGACCGGATTTCTCCAGAACGGGTAGCCCATCCATGTCGGCCCGCAGCAAGATCAGCGGACCCTCGCCATTGCGAACCATGCCAACAACGCCAGTGCCGCCAACATTCTCGGTCACCTCTACCCCGCTGGCGCGCAATTCCTCTGCCATTCGCTTGGCAGTGGCGGTTTCGAGGAACGACAATTCAGGGTTCTGATGGAAATGGATAAACAAGTCTTCGAGATGGGCATCGTAATCAGCCTCTACCGCCTGCTCGAGATTGTGATCATCGGCGCTGGCGGGAGCGGCCAGAGCAATAGCGGCGAGGGCAAAAGCGGCGGTTGCGGTGCGGATCAGGCGCATTGATATCTCCAAGAATTCCCCTTGCCTTCCCATGAAGCATGCCGGGCCGCGCTTCGCAAGCGGGCGATGATTGCGCCGCGCGTTTCACGTCTCTAAATGCCCATTTGACCATGCTTCGCGCCGCTGCCCGTATCCTAGCCAAGACTATCCTCTGGTTCATCGGCGTCAGTCTGGCGCTGGTGATCGCTTTCAAGTGGATCCCGGTCCCTTACACCGCCACCATGGCAATGGACGCAAATGGCGCGACCAAGGACTGGGAAAGCCTCGAGAACATTGATCCCAACCTCGTCGCCGCAGTAATCGCGGCGGAAGACAGCAAATTTTGCGAACACAACGGGTTCGACACCGAAGCGATCGAAAAAGCGATAGAAAACAACCGCAAAGGCGGTCGTATCCGCGGTGGCTCAACTATTTCGCAGCAGACCGCGAAGAACGTGTTCCTGTGGCAAGGCGGGGGCTATTTCCGTAAAGGGCTTGAAGCCTATTTCACTTTCTGGATCGAGAATGTCTGGGGCAAGCGACGCATCATGGAAGTGTATCTCAACGTCGCGGAAACCGGCATCGGGACATACGGTGCAGAAGCGGGAGCGCAGCGGTATTTCGAAAAGTCTGCTGCGCGCCTCAGCACCGATGAAGCATCGCGGATGGCGGTAGCTTTACCATTGCCCAAAAAGCGATCAGTCAAGAACCCGACAGGGTGGCTCGCACGCCACGGTAACACCGTCAAAGCGAGGATTGGTGTCGTGAAGCGTGACGGGCTCGATTCCTGCGTCTATCAATAGCGCAGATGGCTCACGCGCACGCACATCATCATCATGACCATCACCACGGCCATGGTCATGCTCAAGGACACTCGCATGCGCCTGCCGATTTCGGCCGTGCCTTTGCGATCGGCGTGGCGCTGAATTCGATTTTCGTAGTGGTCGAGGCCACATTTGGCTTCCTTTACGGTTCAATGGCGCTGGTGGCCGATGCTGGCCATAACCTGTCCGATGTTCTCGCACTGCTCCTGGCATGGGGTGCGAGCATTGCGGCCAAACGCCCGCCCTCGGAACGCTACACCTATGGCTTCAAAAGCTCGACCATTCTGGCTGCCCTGGCCAATGCCATGCTGCTCGCCATCGCAATTGGCGCCATCCTGTTCGAGACAATCCATCGGATCCTGGAGCCGCAGGAACCGCAAGGCATGGTGATGATAATCGTCGCTGGGATCGGCATCGCGATCAACGCCTTTACGGCATTCCTGTTCATGCGCGGTCAGGAAGATCTCAATATCAGAGGTGCCTACCTTCACATGGCTGCTGACGCGCTGGTTTCCGCCGGTGTGATGATCGCCGGTCTCGCCATATTGCTTACCGGGAAGGGTTGGATTGATCCGCTCGTCAGCCTCGCCATCGTCGCAATGATAGGGGTCGGAACCTGGAACCTCGCGAAGGACAGCCTGAAAATGGGTTTGCTTGCAGTTCCTGCAAGCATTGACGTAGCCGAAGTCCAACGGCATTTGGCAGGTCTTGAAGGGGTAGAGGCGGTGCACGACCTGCATATTTGGCCGATGTCGACCACAGAGACGGCGCTTACAGCGCATCTGGTGATGCCAGGTGCGCCGTGCTCAGACGCGTTTTTGCGTGATGTGGCGGCTTCGCTGGAAGCCCGCTTCCATATTGGCCATTCAACTCTGCAAATTGAGCGTGGGACCGATAGCATTTCCTGCGGAACAGGTTGCTGATGGCAGCGCAACCCAGCCCGGCCAGCGCTGAAGCGCGAGAGGCCTTGCGTGCCGCGATGGCCCGTCTTGCTGAAGGCGACAACACCGCCCTTGAGGAGATTTACTCCGCAACCCGAGTGAAACTGTTTGGCATTTGCCTCCGTATCTTGGGTGACAGGAAAGAAGCAGAAGACGCCTTGCAGGACGTATACGTCAATCTTTGGCAGAGAGCCGATCGGTATGATCCGGAGCGCGCGAGCCCCATTTCGTGGCTGGCGACGTTCGCGCGCAATCGCGCGATTGACCGGCTGCGCACGGGAAAGGTCCGTAGCGGCGCTGTACCGGTTGAAGAGGCTGCTCCCCTGCCCGATGACACTCCGCTCGCGGATGCGCTTCTGATCGACGCCGAACGTTCGGCCCAGATTCACGTCTGCCTCGCCAAGCTCGATGAAAATGTGCAGCAGCACATTCGCGGGGCATTCTTTGACGGGATGACATATGGCCAGCTGGCTGAAGCCGCCGATGTCCCGCTTGGCACCATGAAGAGTTGGATTCGACGGGCGCTGATGAAGCTGCGCGCTTGCCTGGAGGCGAGCGAATGAGCGATCAAGATCACATCGATCCGATGGACAACCGCGACGACAAGACTTTGGCAGCGGAATTTTCCCTTGGCCTGCTCGAAGGCGAAGAACTCATGGCAGCGCGTGGGCGATTGGCTTCTGACGAAGACTTCGCGTGGCGCAAGGAGTGGTGGGACAATTGGTTTGTCCCCATGTCCGACGATGTCGCAGGCGCTGAACCTAGCGCGGCAGTGTGGGACGGGATCGAAGCCAGAATGCGGGCGGCAGAAAGCGATACAAACGTAGTCGCAGTTCCGGCAGCCGAAGCTGCATCGTCGGCTTCGAATGACAATGTCATCGACCTGCAAAGCCGCTTACGCCGGTGGCAGCTAACGGCGGGCGTTACGTCAGCTGCTGCAGCCATCGCGCTTGCTGTACTGGTCTTCGCGCCTGGCTCAGCTCCGCCAACAGAACCAACAACACAGATCGCCGCCGCTGATCCATTGATGGCGACTGTCCCTATCGGTGACACAGGACTGCGCCTCGATGTGACCTATATGCCGGAAAGCGAGCGCATGTTGATCACGGCGATCGGCCTGACGGCGGATGGCGTTCACGATCACGAGCTCTGGCTCGTTCCAGCCGAAGGCGACCTGCAATCCCTTGGCGTGGTTGCCCCTGGTGAAGTTGTGAGCATGGATCTCCCTGAAAGCATCGCCCGCAACATCCTGGACGGTTCGGAAATCGTGCTCACGCGCGAACCGATCGGTGGCAAACCAGCGGATCAGGACGCTGGACCTGTCGTTGCACAGGGCGCTTTCAGCCAAGTTTGAAGCCTGTTCTGCGCACTTTTACCGAGGGGTAAGCGCGCAATTTGCCAACAAAATGAGAATATCTCGCATCCGCATTGAGACCGGCTGCGTAGCTCCAGCGCAAGACCGGGAGGGCTTGCAGACATAAGGAGATAAACCAATGCCTGTACCCCCCAAGACATTCAAAGCCGCTATCTTTGCCGCTGTTGCTGCGACCACCGGTCTTGCCGCTGTCGCCACCGCTCCAGCCACCGCGCATAAGCGCGCCGCCCAGACGCAAAGCCCCGATATCGTTCAGACCGCTGTGAGCACCGGCGTGCACACGACTCTGGTAGCCGCCGTGCAGGCCGCTGACCTTGTCGACACGCTGTCGAGCCCCGGTCCTTTCACAGTTTTCGCCCCGACTGATACCGCCTTTGCGAAGCTGCCTGCAGGCACCGTTGGCACTCTGGTGAAGCCAGAAAATAAAGGCACGCTGACTGGTATCCTGACTTATCATGCGGTCGCCGGAAACGTGACCAGCGCCGATCTTGTGAAACTGATCCAGAAGCACGGCGGCGAAGCCACGATCAAGACGGTCGCTGGTGGAACGCTGACTGCCCGCCTCGCAGGTGACACGATTGTCATCACCGATGGCGCAGGCCGTGCAACCGCTGTCACGCAAGCTGACGTGCAAACCTCAAACGGGGTGATCCACGTGACCGACGGAGTGTTCCTCCCGGCCTAATTTGCCCTCATCCAAGCTTGCGCTGCCCCGCCGTTCCCCCCTCCCACTAGGGGCAGCGCTACCCAAGACCCCGTCCGGCATACCTCCATGCCGGGCGGGGTTTTTCATGAATGGAGGTAACGAGGCGAGCCCATCGGTCAGGAAAATGCAAATTCCACAGCGGCCTGAGCGTGGAGCTCGGTGGTATCGAATAGCGGCACCGGACTGTCTTTCTGACTGATCAGCAGCGCGATTTCGGTACACCCAAGGATTATGCCCTCAGCCCCCTGATCGACCAGTCGCTCGATAATACCGCGATAGGCTTCACGCGAACTCTCGATGATCTGACCAGCGACCAATTCTTCATAGATCACACGATGCACCTCGGCGCGATCTTCCGGCTCGGGAATGATGACATCAAGCCCGTGGTGATCCGATAGCCGCTCGCGGTAGAAATCCTGCTCCATCGTGTAGGCGGTGCCGAGAAGCGCGACCTTGGTCAGACCCTGCTGCGTGATCGCATCGGCCACGACATCGGCAATATGGAGCAGCGGCAGGGCGCTTGCATCCTCGATATCATCGGCAAGCTTGTGCATCGTGTTGGTGCAGATGACGATGCAGTCCGCACCTGCCGCTTCGAGACCCGCGGCGCTATCGACGAGGATATCCGCCAATGCACCCCACTCACCCTGTTGCTGAAGCCCAGCGATCTCGCCAAAATCGAGGCTGTGCATCACGATACGCGCCGAATGCGGTGCCCCCAACCGATCTCGCACGGCGCGGTTGATCAGGGCGTAATATTGCGCGGAGCTTTCCCAGCTCATCCCGCCGATCAGGCCGATAGTTTTCAAGTCATGTTCTCCGGCAACCAGCTGCGCATTTTCGACTTCAATATCCGCACCAGTTGCGGATCCATAAACGCGAAATCGTCTGGAATGCCCAATACGACCACGCGCTTATCTTTCAATGCGGATCTGTGTTTCTTCTGAAGTTTGGTCCGATGGGTGCCTTCCATCGCGAATATAATGTCAGCCCATTCGACCAGTTCATCGGTTAGCGGTTCCTCGGCATCGCGATTGATGCCTGCCGAAAGGACGTTGATCCCAGGAAGGCCGGCAAAAATCTGTTCCGCATTCGGGCTGCGAAGCCGGTTCTTGCTGCAAAGGAAAAGGAAATTGCGGTCAGTCACCGCCGAAACGCCTGACTCACTCTTGCCTACGCGACCATCGGTCTATCAGCCACAATACGAAGATCTGAGCGCCGAGGATTATAACACTCGAATAGACAATCGCCTCGCCAGGATCACCGTTCAGTTGGTCGGCCGGCATCGCATAGGCGAGGAATACCGTGAGGCCCAAGATCGCTATGAAGATAGAGGGCGCAAGCCATACGACGAAGCTACGCGAAGCCATTCTTGTAGCGCGTCCGGCAAAATCGAAATGAGCAGGAAGCTGGTCGAAGCGCCTGAAACGACGCTCAGCCCACAATCCGGAAAGTACGAGAAGGCAAATGGCGACAGCCGCGACAACCAATGCCGCGCTCATCGCCATTTAAGCCGCTTCTTCCTTCGCGCTCTTGTTGTCGTCATTCGAGACCACGCGAATTGGCTCTTTGTTGCCTTCGACCACCTCGCCGTCGATCACGATCTCGCTGACATTTTCCATGTCGGGAAGGTCAAACATCGTATCC
>JBCBHD010000154.1:0-7702 GCA_038526115.1 Pseudomonadota bacterium
GTCAAAGAGCTCGGCATGGAGTTTGGCCTGTGGTTTGAGCCGGAAATGGTCAATCCCGACAGCGACCTCTATCGCGAACATCCCGATTGGGTTCTGGGCGCAGAGGGCGTCGAAGTGGTGCCTTTCCGTGGGCAGCTGACGCTTGACCTGACCAAGCGCGAAGTGTTCGACTATCTCTTCAGCAAGATCAGCGCTTTAGTGAGCGAGTATGGCATCGCTTACATCAAATGGGACATGAACCGCGACACCAATCACCCGTCATCCAACGGGCGCGGGGCGATGCATTTTCAGACGCAGGCGGTCTATGGACTGCTTGAGAAACTGCGCGATGCTCACCCAGAGCTGGAGATTGAAAGCTGCTCTTCGGGCGGTGCGCGCGCGGACTTTGGCATCCTACGCCAGACGGACCGTATCTGGACCTCTGACAATAACGATGCGCGCCAGCGTCAGGATATTCAGCGCGGCGGCACGCATTTCTTCCCGCTGCGTGTGCTGGGCAGCCATGTGGGGCCGCGCACTTGCCATATTACAGGCCGCAAATTCTCCATGGCATTCCGCGTTGTGAGCGCGGTCTTCGGCCATATGGGAATGGAGCTTGATCTGCGCGATGAGCGGGAAGAAGACCTCGCCGTCCTGCGCGCCGGGATTGCGCTGTACAAACAGCACCGCGAGCTGATCCACCACGGCACATTCTGGCGGCTTGAGAGCGCGGAAGGCACCAATTTTGTCGGCTGCGTGGCGGCGGACGGACAAGAGGCCCTGTTCTCTTACGCCAAGCTGGAAACCGAGCTTGCGACCCTGCCGCAGCGGATATTCTTCAAAGGTCTCGACCCAGAGGCCACTTACCGCGTGCGCATGGTCTGGCCGCAGCATAACCCCTCGATTTCCACCCCGTCTGTCATTGACGCCGCCGACCTTCAGGGAGAAGGCGCTTTGGTAACGGGAGCGGCTTTGATGGGGCACGGCATCCAGCCTCCATTGACCTTCCCAGACACCGGGCTTTTCTACCACTTGCAAGCTGAAGCCTAGGCGGCGAGGACTAAGCAGATGGACAATTCGACCACCCTTCCCCGCTCGCTGGGCGGCAAGCCTACCTATCGCCGTGATTTCACGAAGGCGGATGGGCGAATGCTGCGGCTTTACGGGCGCAATGAGCACACCGAGGCCCCAATGCCGCAGGCCGCGGATGAGATCGCGCAAGGTGGAGAGCTGCGCTATCATCCCTTGCGCGGTGAGTGGAATGTCTATGCCGCGCATCGTCAAAACCGGACATTCAAACCATCGGCTGCCGATGATCCGCTAGCACCGACCAAGCCGGATGGGCCTGAGACAGAGATCCCGTTTGGCGACTTTGAACTCGCCATCTTTGAGAACAAGTTTGCAGCCTTTCACCCTTCGGCTGCCAATGCGGCAGACCTTGCGGGGATTGACACCGAGCCTGCACAAGGCGCCTGCGATGTTGTGGTTTACGATCCCGGCGCTGAAGGGAGCCTTGCGACCATCGGCCAAGACCGCCGCGAAGTCCTGCTCGCCGCGCTGATTGACCGCTACGATGCTTTGTTCAAACAAGGCTGCGAATATGTGCTGCCGTTTGAAAATCGCGGTGATGAGGTGGGCGTGACGCTGCATCACCCGCACGGCCAGATTTACGGTTTCGAACGCGCGCCTCTCGCCCAGAAACGCGCGGCGGAAGCGTTTTCGCAAGGCTATGATCTTGCAAGCGAAATCACCGCTGCCCTGCCTGATTATGGCGTTGCGCAGAGCGGCGATGTCGCAAGCTTTGTGCCGCGCTTCGCTCGCTTCCCCTACGAATGCTGGATCGCCCCGCGCATCCGCCGCGAAGGGCCTTGGGATTGCACGGATGGCGAATTGGAGGCGCTTGCAGAGCAGATGGGTGAGATCACCCGGCGCTATGACGCTTTGTTCCAGCAGCCCGCTGCAACGATGATGGCGTTTCATGCAGCGCCTTCTGGAGGCTCAGCCAACTACCATTTCACCGTACAATTCTATCCGCTGCTGCGCGCGCCGGGCCGGGTGAAATATCTCGCCTCAGTTGAGCAGCATACCGGCGTCTTCACCGTCGACGTTATGCCCGAAAGCGCCGCCAAAGCGCTGCGGGAGGTTTGAGATGAGCGTGACAGGAAAGGCTCCAGGCCGGGTCAATCTGATCGGTGAGCATATCGACTATAATGGAGGGATGGTTCTGCCTGCCGCGCTGTCCATCGGGTTGGAGGTCCAACTGACCCCGCGCGAGGATGACCGAGTGATCGTGACCGCGAACACCTATGACGAGCCAGCGACACGGCAAATGGGTGAGAGCGCCAATGGCCATTGGTCTGACCCGGCCATGGGTGGCCTCACACAGGCGCATAAGCTTGGCCTCATCACAGGCGGCGCTGAGTTGTCGATCCACTCGACCATTCCCGAAGGCTCCGGTCTTTCCTCATCCGCTGCTCTGATCGTCGCGATATTGAAGGCCGCGCGCGCTCAGGCAGGCGGCACGCAGACCGATACCGAGCTCGCGGTGGAAGCGCGCAAGGTTGAGAACGAATTTATGGGCGTGCCTTGCGGCATCATGGACCAGATGGCGGTCGCCCTTGCCACGCCGGGGAGCGCAATGGCGCTCGATACGGATAAGCTCACTTTTGAGCTGGTCGACCTGCCTCAGAGCCACGCGGTTGTTGTGGTACACTCAGGCCTCACCCGCAAACTCACCGATGGGCGCTATGCTGCGCGCAAGGTCGAATGCGATGCGGCCAAGGCGCATTTTGGTACGGACGACCTGTGCCATCTCGACCTCGATATGGTCGAAGCCGCTGATCTGGACGAAGCGGTCCGCAAGCGCACTCGCCACTGTGTGACTGAGCATGCGCGCGTACTCAGTGCGATTAAGGCGTTGCAATCAAATGATATTCCAGCGCTGGCCGAAGCAATGAACGCAAGCCATATCTCGATGCGCGATGATTTTGAGATGTCCCTGCCAGCGATCGACGCTTTGGTGGCAGACGCAGTCTCGCTTGGCGCAGATGCCGCACGGCTGACAGGCGGCGGGTTTGGCGGCTGCATTGTCGCTCTGGTTGCCAAAGATAAGCAGGAAGTCTGGCTCGACACACTCCTGAGCCAACATCCCGAAGCGCGCTTTATCGCTGCTGCTTAAACCAACGGACAAGCAAAAGGGGCCGGCCACTTCATCAGTGACCGGCCCCTTTTTGTGCGTTTAGCGCTTAGGCTGGATTAGAAAGCAATCCGGCCTGTGATGCGTGCTGAGTGGCCGTCATAGCCGTCAGCGAAGTCGCCGAGATAGCCAACTTCGATGGTGAAGCTGTCCGATACCGCAACATCTGCGCCAGCAGCCAGCTCGAAGCGGTCCTGCTCACGGCCAGCAACTGCCAGTGAGAACGTGCCAAGCTCTGCAGATGATACGGCGAAGTTGCGCGCATCGTCTGACAGGTCGTGGACCACAGTACCGCGGATAAAGCCGCCTACGCCCTCAGAAATCTGAGCGCCCAGCTCAATCGCGCCGCGCAGTTCAGTGAAGTCTGCATCGTCGCGAACAACGCCAAGGCCAAAGCCGCCAGCTTCTACGGTGTCGTCAAAGCTGATCGACGCGCCATTGATGCCAACCGATGGAATGATCGAAACATTCTCATCACCCAGCAGATCATAGCCAACCACGAAGCTGTAGGCGAAGCCGTCAAAGTCATAGGCTGAGTTGATCGTGCCAAGCGCGCCGTTGCGGGTGCTGTCGACTTCACCGGTCAGGTAAGCGAGCTCACCATTGACGAAGCCTTGTTCAGCGAAGTTGAACGCGCCGTAAACGCCGAGCTTGAGGCTCTCAATTTCGCTGGTGCCGCGTGACGTACGGTTCTCACCGCCATCGGTGTTCTCAATGTCAGCGTAGCTAACCAGAGCACCGATCTTGCCAAAGTCACCTGCTGCAAAGTCGCCGCCAACGGTGAAGAGCAATTGGTCAGAGCTATAGCCGCCAGTGGAGAGGTTCACGCCGTCACGGTCTGCGCCGCGAACGATGAACTGACCCCAGATGCTTGAACCTTCGCTGTTGAGGTGACGGTTCAGAGCCTGGCTTGCAGCGCTTGACGTTTCAAAGATCTCACGCGCTTCACCTTCGGAAAGGTTCGGCATAGCGTCCAGAACCAGCGCTTCGAGAGAAGCGACATCTGGCAGGCCTGTGAGAAGGTTGAAGTTTGCTTGCGTCAGCGTGCCGCCATTGATCGCAGCTGTAACAGCCGTGCCAAAGGTTTGCGCGTTCGGATCAACCGAGTTCACCAGCTGGTTCACTGCGTTGACTTGAACGAGCAGTGAGCCTTCGATCACCACATAATCGACCAGAAGATCGTCATCCACGACGTTAATGGTCGCGCCATTGTTGGTGTAGCCTGTGCCATCTTCGAGGACAGTGACAGTCTGACCAACCAGAGCCACGTCGAGCGGCGTGTTGATCGTCACAGTGCCGGTGCTTTCAAGCGTGATCGAACCGGTTGCTGTCAGCGTGTCAACGCCAAGACCCAGGATGATATTGCCATCAACCACAACGTCGCCATCCAAAGTGCGGTCGCCGCTGATTGTGAGGTCGCCATTGGTGCCCAGAGTGTGGGTTTCAAAGCCTGAGAACACATCCGCGTCGAGCGTACCTGCCAGGACTGCTGTGTCAGAGCCCATGCCGCCGATGACATTGCCGCCAATCGCTGAGGCAACGCCCATCATCAGGAACGTGTCATCGTCGCCGCCAAGGTCGATATTGCCGACCACTGCGCCGCCCATGCCAAGCGTGAAGCTGTCAGAACCATCGCCAAGCTCAACAGCATTGCCGCCTGTGCCTGTGATAGTACCTGTGTTTACAACCACTTGATCGCCTGATGCGCCGGTAATGCCAACCACGCCAGAGATCGTGCCTGAGTTGGTGACAGTGCCGCCAGCCATCTCAACACCGTCAAAGTCAGCGCTGGTGATTGAGCCAGCATTAGTGACGCTGCCGCCATCTGCGAAGATGCGAACGGCGTCATCGCCTGTGGCTGAGATTGTGCCGGTTGCCGTGTTGTCAACGCTGCCTGAGCCGATATCGACACCGCGAGCATCTGCAGTTGTGATGCTGCCGGAGTTGGTCACAACACCCGCATCAGCGATGGTCACGCCTTGCGAACCAGCACCGGTGGTGTCGATTGAGCCCGCATTGTTCACGTCGCCGCTACCCAGAATGATCACGCCGCCGGAATTGTCTCCAGTAGTCGAGATCGCGCTGTTTGCGGTGAGATTGATGTCAGCGCCTTCGCCGACGATCACTGCGGTTGAATCGGCGCCTTGTGTTGAGATGGTGCCGTCATTGTCGAGCACACCATTGTCATCAAAGGTCACTGCAAAGCCAGTGTCACCCATTGTCGTGATCGAACCGGTGTTGGTGAGTTGAGCATTGTCGCCCATTTCGACCGCGATTGCCGCCAGACCCATCGTGCTGATTGTGCCAGCATTGGTGATCGTGCTGTCATTGGCGAGCGAGATTGCGAAGCTGTCATCAGCCTGCGTTGAAATCTCACCAGTGTCAGAGTTGGTCACTGTGACGTCGTCGAGCGTACCAAAGATCGCTGATGAATTGGTGCCTTGCGTCTGGATCAGGCCGGTATTGGCAACCGTGCTGCCGTCTGCAACGCGAACCGCATCAGCAAAACCATCGCCGGTTGTGACGATAGAACCGTTATTGGTCACGTCAGAGCCAGCAAAGCCGCGAACACCATAAGCGCGCGCGCCGCCGGTTTCGATAGAGCCATCGTTCACAACGACCGAGTTTTCGATCATCGCAACGCCGATCGCGTCATCGCCAGCGGTTACGACTGAACCGGTTGCGGTGTTGGTGAAGCTTGCATCGCTGCGAATACCAACCGCAATACCGAACAGACCAGCTGTGTCGATCGTGCCGCTATTGGTAACGGTGCCCGCTTCCTGGGTGTCGATTGCGATACCGAAATCGCCAGTCGTCTGGATCAGGCCAGCATTGGTGATCACCGCATCGTCAAGTGCGAGGATACCAAAGCCTGCAATGCCAGTGGTCAAAATCTGACCCGTAGCAGTGTTGGTGAGGTTGAGGTTGTCGCCTGCTTCCACACCAAAGCCTTCAGCGCCTGAAGTTTGGATTGTGCCAGCGTTTACAACCGTGCCGTCAAAGCTGAGCACGATGCCGGTGCCGAAATCGCCGGTCGTGGTGATTGTGCCATTATTGTTGACAGTGTTGCCTTCAAAACCGCGAACACCAAAGGCGCTTTCGCCGCCCGTCTCAATCGCGCCGTCATTGGTCACGGTTGAATTGGTGATCATCGCCACACCGTAAGCTTCATCGCCAGCAGTGGTGATGGTGCCCGTTGCGGTGTTGGTGAAGGTCGCATCGCTGCGGATGCCTACAGCGGTTGAGAACAGGCCAGCTGTATCAATCGTGCCGCTATTGGTGACGGTGCCAGCTTCCTGCGTATCGATACCGATAGAGAAGTCGCCAGTCGTCACGATATCGCCAGCATTGGTGATCACCGCATCGTCAAGCGCGATGATGCCAAAGCTGCCAAGGCCGCTAGTGCTGATCGCACCGCCTGCTGCGTTGTCGAGCTCAAGCCCGTCACCCAGAGCCAGAACGCCAGCCGCTTCATCGCCAGAAGTGGTGATTGTGCCCGTGTTGGTGATGGTCGCATCTTCGCGGGTTTCAACACCGTTTGCGAAGTCGCCAGCCGTATCGATCGTGCCGCCATTGGTCAGCGTAAAGCCAGCAAAAGCGTTGATACCATTGGCTTCTACGCCATCGGTTTGGATCAGACCATCATTGACGACGGTTGAGTTGTTGATTGCGTTCACGCCGTTGGCATTGTCGCCTTCGGTCAGAACAATGCCGGTTGCAGTGTTGGTGAAAGTGCTGTCGCTGCGAATGCCGACACCAACTGAACTTTCGCCAGAAGTGACGATATTGCCCGTATTGGTGACGTTTGCGCGCTCTTGTGTGTCGATGCCGACCGCAAAATCGCCGAAAGTCTGCACCAGACCGTCATTTTGGACAACAGCATCGTTCAACACCGCGATACCAAAGCTGCCCGTGCCGCTCGTAAAGATAGAGCCGGTCATGCCGTTAGTGATCGTTAGGTTGTCACCACCGCCAAAGATGCCGAAGCTTTCATCGCCATCGGTCTGCAATGTGCCGGTGTTGGTAAAGGTGCTGCCTGCGCCCAACGAAACAGCGTCAGAGAAGTTGTTGCCGGTCGTGTAGATAGTGCCGCTATTGTCGATCGTCGCATTTTCGCCAGTCTCAACACCAATCGCGAATTCGCCATCGGTTTGGATAAAGCCGGTGATGCTAACGTCGGAATCGTCACCGACCAGCAGACCGCCTTCAAAATCGTTCGAAGTCTGGATCGAACCGTCAACATCGCCCGTAGTCGTGCCAATGATGACCACAGGGCCCTGAACAACTGAGCCAGCCTGAATATCAAGGCCAAGTGTCGTGCCGGTCAAATCAACAAAACCGTCAGCATCGGTGCCAGGCGCACAGGTCACCGTGCCAGCCGCCAGGACACAATCCTGTGCAGCACCCGGAGGTGTCGGCGCGGTTGGCGTAGGCGCGGACGCCTCTGGTGGAGGAGCAGCAAACGCAGTCGCGCTCAACATGGTTGAAACAGCAAGCACTGACGCGCCGCCGATGGAACGGATTTTG
>JBCBHD010000155.1:0-7553 GCA_038526115.1 Pseudomonadota bacterium
ATCCGCCAGCAACGCAATCAGTCGCGAGCGATTGGCTGAAACCACCGCGCCGTGCTGCGCGACCTGCGCTTCAATGGCATCGAACCAACGTGCGTCCCCGCCGGTTTCGAGCAGCTTGTTTCTTTCACGCAGGGCGTTTTCGAGAGCCGATACACTTTTGGCATGCCCCGGTTCAATCGCCAGCGCCATCCGATCAATAAACCGTCGGCGTGCGCCTGCGCTGTCCGTGAACAGGCCGTCCATCGCCGGGGTCAGCCATGAAACCGCGTGCCATTCGCTCAGTGCACTTGCGCTGGCGTCTGCGCCATTGATCCGAACCAACCTGCGGGTAGGGCGCTCCACTTCGGTGTATGTGCCGAGCCGTGCGGAAGTCTGGCCCTGTTCAATCAGGCTTGCGCCGATTGCGAAGGCTCGCGGCTCGTCACTTCCTGGTTCCCTGAAAGCGAGGTCTGCAAGGTTAGCGCGGCGCAATCCGCGCCCGGGGCTCAACAACGATAGCGCTTCGAGGACATTCGTTTTTCCGGCCCCATTTTCCCCCACCAGCAAATTGAAATGCGCGGTGTCCACCAGCTCGCTTGCGGCGTGATTGCGGAAATTCTGGAGAGTGATCTTGGCCAAAGACATCGTTGTAATCGGGTTAGCATGCAGGTCTGACAGCGCCACCAAAATCACCAATCCCAATAGGTGGTGAAAAATCCCAACCTTTCGGATTGATGAACGAGGCGCGATTTTACATTCTGTTACAAAACGGCAGAATTCCGCCGTTTTTCGAGTTTGGCACGGCTCCTGCAATGTACTTGGCATCCACGGGGATCATCCCAACGGAAACAGACAACAGTACTTAGGAGACCAAAAATGACTGCCACCAACGTTTCAAACCGCATCGCCGCTGCCGCTCTTTCGGTGATCTTCTCAGCCGCTGCATTTGCTTACGCCATCGTCCCTGCAAGCCCCACTCTGATCGCTTGATCAGTCACTCATTCAAATACGAAAGGATCAATTATGTTCGGCTCTGACACTGGAATTCGCCTGGCTTCGGCAACCTTTTCGGTGATCGTTTCGGCAGCTTTCTTTGCCTACGCCATCATCCCGGCCAGCCCAAACCTGATCGCTTAATCAGCGAACCACACAAACAACACTTCAACCACTCAACGAAAGGATATAGACAAATGTTTGCTTCGACCGATTTTGGTGCACGCCTGCTTGCTGCAGTGTCGGCATTGGTCGTAACCACCGCCGCAATGGCGACAGCCATTATCCCGGCCAGCCCGGCCACAACGATGATTATTAGAGGCCTCGCATGAACAACGTAACCAACAACTCTGGTGGCACCCCGCCATCGAACGAATTCCGTCTGGACAAGACAAATGCCAAACTGGCTGGTGTTTGCGGCGGGATCGCCAACTACGCCAATATCGATCCGATGCTTGTCCGTGTTGGCTTTGTGGTCGGTGCTTTTGTCAGCCTCGGTACGGCTGCTCTGATCTATCTCGCAGTCGCGCTGATCGCAGACTGAGCTTGGCTCAAGAAAGAGCGGTTCCCGGTTTTCGGAACGCCAAGCTTCGATCTCAAAACAAACCGGGAGGGGCCCAAGCGGCCCCTCTTTTGATTCCGGCCCCTCCTTCGAATCGGGATTGTGGGCAGCGCTCACATGGCCGAAATGCCGCCATCCATCTTGATCTCGGCACCCGTCATAAACCGGCTTTCGTCACTCGCCAGATACACCACAGCGTTGGCGATATCGTTTGGTTCGCCGACGAACTTCAGCGGGATTTGCCGGGCGAGTTTTTCCATCAGCACTTCTTTCGGGATGGAATGATGTTCAGCGGTGCCATCCAAAATTGGCGTATCCACAAAAGTCGGATGCACGGAGTTGCAGCGGATCTGCATGTTGTTCTTCGCGCAGTGCAGCGCGATAGATTTTGACAGCATCCAGACGCTCGCTTTTGACGCATTGTAGGCTGGCATCGTGTCGCTGGCGATCAGTCCCGCGATGGAACTGATGTTCACAATTGATCCCGGCGCGTGCTCGCGCATCAGTGGCAGTGCTTTCTGGCAGCCGTGGAAGATCGAATTGACGTTGATATCGAAACAGCGCTGCCAGTCTTCGAATGTGCAGGTTTCAATATTCCCTGCGACACCGATCCCGGCATTGTTAACCAGCACATTGAGGCCGCCCATCTGCTCGCGCGCGACATCGACTGCCGCCTCCCACTGGGCAGGATCTGTCACATCGTGAGCCACAGAAAACGCTGTGCCGGCACCCATTTCAGCGTTGACGATTTCGGCGGTTTCCGCTGCCCCGTCGCCATTGATGTCGGTTGCGAGCACTCGCGCGCCCTCTTGGGCCAGCCGGATACAATGCGCACGGCCAAGGCCTTGCGCCCCGCCAGTGACCAGTGCGAGCTTTCCTTCGCAACGTTTCGCCATGTTCAATTCTCTCCCAAATATTCCGGTGTAAGCAGCATCGCTATACGCACATCGACCCCGTGACCGGCCTCGCGCCATTCGGCGACAAAGCGGCTGAGATCATTGAGCGCAACGCGGTGCACATTGATGTTTTCGCCTGAGAGTCCGCCGCCTTCGCCAACTTTGGTCAGATCGCGAGCGCGCAGCAAAGTGAAGCATTCGGAGACCATGCCGGGCGAGGAGTAGAATTCTCCCAGCACTTCCAACCTATCGGCGTGGTAGCCGGTTTCTTCCTCAAGTTCGCGGGCAGCGGCTTCTATCGCAGGTTCATTAGCATTGTCGGCATCATCTCCGACCAGCCCAGCGGGAATTTCGAGGCAAAACCGGCCTAAGGGTACGCGGTACTGGCTGACCAGGATGACGTGTTTCTGGCCATCTGGGTCTTCATCTATTGCGATGATTGCTGCGGCTCTGATGCCGCGTGGTCGCCCGACATACTCCCATCGCCCGCGACGCTTCGCTGTGATGAACTTGCCTTCCCACATCACCTCTTCGGGTTTGTCGGCGTCGGCATCTTTGATGAACTGGGGGTCAGTCTCGGTCATTGCCGAGGTGCTTAGACTTCGATCAGCCTGTCGGGAAGCTCGTTTTCATCATCTTCGTCACGCGGGAAGTGTTCGGCGAGAACGAATCCGACATCCCGAACGCCGACGGCCATCCCTTCGGCGATTTTGCCGGATTTGATCTCGTCGAGCATGTCGGCCATCGCTTCGCCCCAGACTTCGGCGGAGACTTTCTCCGCAATGGAATCATCGGCGACGATTTCGGCCCGGTGTTCGCGCATTGACAGATAGATCAATACGCCGGTTTTGCCGCGGGTGCGTCGCTCCGCTCCGACCTTGAAGTGTTTGACCGCCTGGGCATGGACCCGCGTGGTCTTGATCGGGCCGGGGATCAACGCGAAGCGCACCGCATCGGACAGAAAGATCAGCGTGCTGGCGAGATAGGCGAGCAGGCCTAGCGCGATAGTCATGCTGGCCAGTTCACCGATTGACCATTCGTGTCCCCAGCCGCTTACAAACCCATCCCAGATGTTCATGAATGGCTGCGGGAAAGCTGCAAAAGCGCTCATCGCGGTAAAGCCGATGGCTGCGCACCACAGCTGGATGATATCGCTGTATCCATCAGAACGGTCCGCGAGAACTGTGAGGATCTCACCGGATGTGTTGAGCTCCGCTTCGCCCACCGCATCGGAGACAATTTTGTGCTGGTCTTCTGTCAGATAGGCCATGTGTTACCATCCCCCTGAGGCGCCGCCGCCTCCAAATGAACCGCCGCCGCCGGAGAACCCGCCTCCAAACCCGCTGCCAAAGCCGCCGCCTCCGCCGCCCCAGTCATCGCCATCGGAAAGCGCGCCGCGCACAATCGCGCTGCCCACTTCCCAAAGAATGATGTCCCGAGCGGTGCGACCCCAGCCGTCATCGTCATCGTCATAATCGTCGTCATCGTCATCGCCGCGACGCCGTTTGCCCCATGGGCCTTTGCCTTTGGCACGATACCGCCGACTGCGTCCTCGCGAGCGAAGGATCGGCAGGATGAAGAAGAAAAAGATGAAACCAAGCCAGATGATGCCTCCGATTGGTACGCCGCCTTCTTCGCTCTGGCTCTGGCGATCCGCTGCCGCTTGTTGCGCCACTCGCGCAGCTTCGTCTGGCGGCAATTGCAGCTGCGTGATCATCGCATTGGTTCCGGCGACAATCCCAGCGGGCATATCACCATCACGAAAGCGCGGCAGGATCTCGTTCTGAATGATAAGAGCTGAGACCGCGTCGGTCAGGTAGCCTTCAAGGCCATAGCCGACTTCGATCCGGACTTTGCGATCATTCGGCGCCACCAGAAGCAGCGCGCCATCATTCCGGTCCGCATCACCAATGCCCCAGGCGCGGCCCAGCTGATATCCGTAATCGGCGATGTCATAGCCATCGAGGCTCGGTACCGTTGCGACAACGACTTGCCGCTGAGACTGGGACTCCAGTTCTGCAAGCTGTGCCGCAAGCTGCGCTTCGACATTATCGGGAATAATATTAGCGGCATCCACCACCCGCCCGGTCAGTGCGGGGAATTCGGGTTGGGCCGCCAACGGTGCTGCGATAGCCATCGCGACCAGAGCCAGAAGCTGGAACATTCTACGCATCACCAACTCCCACTCGAACCGCCGCCGCCAAATGATCCCCCTCCACCGGAGAAACTGCTACTCGAAGAAGAGCTGCTGCTCCACGAGCTGCTTGAGGATGAAGAATAGGTTCTGATTCCCGATCCGCTCCCTCGGTATGTCGTGCCGGTTTTCGCTGAGCCAAAGACACCAACGAGGGCAATAAAGAGGATCGGCGTTAGCAGGATCGCAGGCAGCAACCATATCGGTGTGCCGCCGCGTTCCGACTCCGCGGCTGTCAATTGAAGCGCCTGTGCGCGGGCTTCATCCTCTGGCAAAACAAGCAGCGCGACGATCGCATCGGTTCCAGCGGAAATCCCCGCCGGCATATCGCCGTTGCGGAACTCTGGCAGGATATCGTTCTGAACGATTATCGATGACACTGCATCGGTAAGCACACCTTCGAGACCATATCCGACTTCAATCCGCACTTCGCGTTCATTGGGAGCAACCAGCAACACCACGCCATCATTGCGCTCTGCGTCGCCAATTTCCCAAACCCGACCGAGTTGATAACCGAAGGTTGCAATGTCATTGCCTTGCAAGCTGGGTACGGTGGCGATGACCATCTGCGCTTCAGACTGTTCTTCGAGCGCTTCCAACTTGGCGGTAAGTTCAGTCTCGACCTCCGCCGGAATGATATCGGCCGCATAGACCACTCGTCCGGTCAGTTCAGGAAAGTCCGGCTCTGCCGCCAGCGGAGAGGCCAGCAGCGTCAGGAAAGCAGTAAGGAAGATAGCGAGTTGCTTCACGCTCAGGCGGCCTCTCGCATCTCTTCCGGTGTGACCTGATCGACCAATCCACCAACGCCTGCATCTATGCCTTCCTCGAAATCACTTTCGCGGAAACGAGGGAGAATACTCTGCTGAATGATGTCGGAAGCTTCTTCGTTGGTGACCGTTTCTTCGAGACCGTAGCCCACAGCGATGCGGACCTTCCGGTCATCTGGGGCGACCAAAAGGACCAAACCATCGTCGCGTTCAGCGTCGCCAACACCCCAGGCGTTCGCGAGATCGCGCGTGTAGTCGGCGATATTGCGGCCTTTCAAATCGGGAGTGGTGGCAACCACCAATTGCACAAGTGTCTCCTTTTCAAGCTGTTCGAGCTTGGCTGATAGTTGAAGCTCGAACTCATCGGACAAGACATCGGCCTTATCGACGACACGGCCTGTCAATTCGAGCGCGGGGGGCTCGGGGGCGATTTCGATGACTTCAGGCTCGGCTGCGCATCCCGTTGAGAGACACGCAGCAAAGCCGATTATCAGGGGCCGCAGCACCCCGATTAGTCTGATGTCAGATCCAGCTGAGGGGCGGCTTCCGCGCCTTCAGTCACAGCTGAGTACGGGGCTAGAGGTTCTGCACCGTGGATTATGTTTGCGCCGATCGTGTCGGGGAAGGTGCGGATCGTCGTGTTATAATTGCGCACGGCTTCGTTGTAGTCACGGATGGCGACTGCGATGCGGTTTTCCGTGCCTTCCAGCTGGCTTTGCAGCGCGAGAAAGTTCTGGTTCGACTGGATCTGCGGATAGGCTTCAAAGCTGGCGAGCAGACGGCCAAGCCCCTGACCAAGCTGGCCCTGAGCTGCTGCGAATTCTTCCATTTTCGCAGTGTCGCCCAGATCATCAGCGGTGACGTTGATTGAAGTGGCGCGGGCGCGAGCCTCGGTCACTTCCGTCAGAATGCCACGCTCATTCTCGGCAGCACCTTGGGCGACTTCGGCCAGGTTGGGGATCAGGTTGGCGCGGCGCTGGAACTGCGCTTCAACATCGGCCCATTTGGCTTTTGCGTTTTCTTCGGCTGTTGGCACGCTGTTGATACCGCACGCTGCCAGACTGAGCGAAGCGGCCGCCACTAGGGCGCCACGAGTGATCGACTTGAAATTCATTGGTTTCCCTCCTGAGACGCGCGATCCCTCGCAGAATGCGGCGCGCGAAATGTCCTGTGTTGTTGATATAGCACACCTTTGTTGGCTTTCAAGAAGTGTAGACTTTTGTAAACAGGGGTTGGCACCGCGCTTTCGAGGTGCAAAACCGCGCCAGAACGGGATCAAAAAGGGGATCATTCATGTTTGCAGAATTCAAAGAGTTTATTGCCAAGGGCAATGTGATGGAATTGGCCGTCGCGGTCATCATCGCCGGTGCTTTTGCAGTTATCGTCGCGTCGTTGACGGCTGATGTCATTATGCCAATCGTCGGCATGATTTTTGGCGATGTCGATTTCAGCAACAAGTACATCGTTCTGTCCGGTGAAGTCGAAGCAGGCATGAGCCTCGAAGCGGCGCGCGAAGCCGGAGCCAATGTACTCGCATGGGGCGCGTTCGTCACGTCGATAATCAACTTCGTGATCCTCGCCTTCATCATCTTTATGCTGGTTCGCTATGCAGAAAAGGCGAAAGCGAAGTTCGAAAAGCCTGAAGAGGAAGCGCCAGCTGAACCAGAAGGCCCAAGCGAAATCGAGCTGCTGACCGAAATCCGGGACGCGCTGAAGAAGTAAGCTTCTAAACAGACAAGACGCCCGTCCTGCATCGTTGCAGGGCGGGCGTTCTTTTGTTGGCGCAAGCGCATCCGCGCTCGCGATTTCCTCGGCCCTGACGGGCCTGCGGGCGCCCGGTCGGGCTTGCGGTCGCTGCGCGACCGTGCTCCGCGACCAAGCCATCTAGGTTGTGCTGGCTCGACGCCGTTAGCGTCGCAAGGGCGACCGCCCGCCGCCGTTTGTGCGGCGAAGCCAAGCGAGCCGGATGGCTCGCGCCCGGCGTTTGAGGGCGAAAACAAGGAATCCCGAGGATATCGCACCCCGGATGGGGTGCGGAGCACAAAGACTCCCGCTCACTTCCCATTAAGCCAATCATCGCTATATAGGGTTTGTCCGTTTCGGCGGACTATGGCGATAAATTGCTGCGTGCAATAGGCACAACGGACCCGGGGGCAGTACCC
>JBCBHD010000156.1:0-7544 GCA_038526115.1 Pseudomonadota bacterium
GTCGGTGCAGGTGGCCAACAGCGATTGGCAGGAAGTCAGGCTTTCCTTGGCATGCTTCGCCGATCTGGGTGCAGATATGAGCGCCATCCAGACGGGCTTGCTGATGGCAGCAAATGGACCGGCTTCAATCGGTCTGTCCGATATCCGCATCGCTTCCGACACCGATGCGGCGCGCAATTGCGGGAGCTGAGCTTTCATGGGCCGCGAACTGATCGTGATTATGGGGCCAAGCGGTTGCGGCAAATCCAGCGTCTCCGCGGCACTCTCCAATGCGATTGGCGCACCGATGCTGGAAGCGGACGATTTTCATTCGCAGGCCAATCGGACAAAGATGACAGCGGGAAAGCCTTTGACAGATGCGGATCGGGCAGGTTGGCTCGATCGGATCTGGCAAGCGCTCTCTGATAAGCTCGCGCCACGTGTGGTGCTCGCCTGCTCGGCGCTCACACCTTATGTTCAGTCGCGCCTGCGCGAAGCCACAGATCGGAGCGTTCATTTTGTGTTGCTCAATGCACCACGCGACGTTCTACTGGAGCGGGTAAGCTCAAGACGAGACCACTTCATGCCTGCAAGCTTGCTCGATAGTCAGCTTGAAGCTCTGGAAGCACCCGATGGTGCGATCACAATCGATGCGCGCGAGCCAGTCGGGGTGATTGTACCAAAGATCGTTGCGGCTCTAGATCACCAAGCCTAGCAGCATCACGACAGCGAATCCGGTAACCCCGACTATTGTCGAAGCGACAGTCCAGCTCCGCAATGTTTCGCCGGAACTCAAACCGAAATAGCGTGATACCAGCCAGAACCCTGAATCGTTCACATGGCTCACGATGCTGGCACCTGCAGCGATTGCAATCACCATGCGGGCAAGATCCCAGCCCTGCAGCCCAGCGGCAACAGCAATCGGTGCGCACAGTCCAGCTGCTGTGAGCATGGCAACGGTTGCCGAACCTTGCGCCACACGAACGAGGCCCGCCAGCAAGAAACCCGCGACAATCGGTCCAATGCCAAACGCGAGAAACCCCTCAGCCATCATCGCACCTGCGCCGGTATCGACCAGCACCTGTTTGAAGGCACCACCTGCACCGGTGACCAGCAGGATTACCGCAGTCGGTTCCAGAGCTTTGGCCAGGCCCTCTTTCAACCGGGCCTGAGCCATTTCATCCTGTGGGCGCAGCACCCATGCGACAAATCCGCAACCGATCAGCAAGGCGACAAAGGGATGACCTAAGAATGCAATGGCATCATTGCTCCAGCCGGTTTGCGCTGCGACTGCCGCCATCACGATCAAGACAATAGGCACACCAATGGCAGCGCTCGCTCTTGCAGCTATTCCGTGATCGACGATTGCTTCTTCGTCATGATCGGCCTGCGGCAGCGAGCTGCTCAGCCACCCTCGCTCATCAGCGAACCGGGCGTAGAACGGCCCAGCCAGCAGCATTGCGGGGATGCCTGCGATCAATCCGCAGACGATCACAAGGCCAATCTCGGCGCCCAATATCTCAGCCACAGCGACGGGACCAGGCGTCGGGGGAATGAACGCATGGGCTGTTGCAAGGCCCGCCAGCAAAGGCAGGCCGAAATACATCGCCGCTTTGCCCGCTTTCCGGGCGAGTGCCTGTATGAGCGGGAACAGCAGGATCAGACCCACATCGAAGAAGACGGGAATTGCAATCACCAAGCCAACAAAGCCCATGGCGAAGCCCGCTGGGCCGGGAGGGCGATTGCCGACGATTGTACGAGCCAACGCCGATGCGCCCCCACTCGCTTCCAGATATGTTCCGAGCAGCGCGCCCAGCCCTACGATCACGGCAATGAAACCGAGTACGCCTGCAAAACCGTTCTGAACAGATTCCAGCACAGCATCCGGGGCAAGGCCCGCCGCAAGTCCTGTCGCTAACGCCGCCACAAGCAATGCGGCAAAGGCATTCACCTGACGGGCTAGGATCAGGTATAGCAGGCCCGCGACACCCAAGCCAGTTGCGACCAACGGTCGCCAGGCTGAAAAGATCTCCGCAAACTCCATCAATTCGCCACGGCCGATGGCGCTGCCACAAGTAGCGCGACGCGATCATCTTCCGGTCTCGAAACCGCGAGAGCGGGAGGCAACTGCCCATCCACAATTGTGACTGGCGATGCCTCGCCATCGAATTCTCCAATGACGGGATCGAACAGCCTCAGACTATACTGCCCGGGTCTGATTGCATCGGCGACTGGCGCTGGAGTGTCGTCACTCAAATAGACGGCGTAGGTCTTACCGCCGTCTTGCAGGCAATAGGAAGTCCCTTTGCATGGCCGCATTTCCCAATACCGCAGATGCTGGTCAAAGAACTCAAGTGCGATGCGGGTCTGCCTCCATAGGTTGGCGCGGCTGCGCCAGTCCTCCGTGGTAAGGTCGTTTCCGTCCTGCTCAGCACCAAAATACCATTCCACGCCTGCTCCGCCGGCAAGCAACGTACCCCACAGAGCATGGCGTCGCAGGCTGTCATGCGTAGGATCATCGGTGTCCGATCGTGCGCCGACTTGCCACGGACCGATTTCATCCATCGTGATCGGCCATGGGTGCCCTGCTTCACCGGATAGTCGATGCCATTTTCGTATCTCGGCATTGACTGTCTTTCGCTTGCTAACCTGAAACGACAGCCCGCCAATATCGACGTTGCCCAGTTGCGGTCGCAGGATCGTATCTTTGTCTTCGGCTTCCGAATGCGTGTGCAGAACGATGGGATGACCATAAGCATCAAGCTTGGCGATATACGCTGCCATTGCGCTGCGTTGCGCATCGGTCTGGCCTTCGGGGCGCCAATGCACCGGTCCGTTTTCCTCACCCGTGTTCCAGAACAAGGCCGGATGATGGGCAAAGCGTGCGATCAGCTCGCGCAGGAACAACTTTCTTTCCCGCCCAGTATCGCCGCCATCCAGGATCAGTTCATTCTCGGTTTCCTGCAACACGATATGCAACGCGATGCCGCGCTTCTGCATATGGGCGAAAACAATATCCCATTGTGCGAGCTTGCTTACGTCAAACCGCGTTCGATCTTCGGGATTGCGCCACGGCCAGACATCTTTTCCATCACCTTCCACATTGTAGACCAGGAAATAGGCCGCGTTCATGCCTTCATCCGCGAGGTAATTGACCGCACCGATCAGCCCTTTTCCGACGCCACCTTTCCAGGTCGGGTCGCCGGGCCTCCAGTCTTGGATATGAGGACGGAAGGCGTGAAGCTCCTCCCCGCCATCGGACTCACCATCTCGTGCGTTGGCGGCAATCCTGTAAGTGTTATCGAAAGCCTCGTAGCCCAGCAGGTTTTCGGGGCTATTGGCCCCGCCCTTTAGCCAGTAGCGCCCCGTCCCCGTGAACCGGAAATAGTGTTGGTCGCGCTTCAGAAAGCCATGCCGGTAGAATTCCGGTGCCGTGGGAGAAGCAAGGGGAACGTTAAACGCGCCAGTCCAGCGTGAGACCACTTTCGCTTCTTCGGTTTCGGAAATCGCGACATCTGGTCCGGTATAAAGCACCACCGAATATGCCCACTTACCTGGAAGGTTTGGCGCAAATCGCACACGCCAGACATTGCCGCGTTCCGATCCGGAATTCGCCGCATCCCCATCAGCTGCGAAAAAGCCAGGGACAACAAATGTCTCCGATCCATTGCGGAACGTCGCGGTTAGGCGATAATCGGTGAACGGATTTGCAGCATCGCCTTCGCGTACCAATGGACCGGCAAAGTCGAGCTCAACTGGCTGCCACTGCGTGTTTTCAGCAACGGGCGTTTTTTGCGCGAGTCCGGGTTGGGCGCAGGCTGAAAGCCATGCGCCGGCAACAAGTCCGAGCATGAAACCGAAAAGACGCCGCATCCGGCCTACCTGATCACACTTCCGGATCGACGGGTACGGGCAGCCCCTTCGAATTCCATTTCCAGAATACGAACGTCAACGGCTCACTACCGGTGTTCTTGATCCCATGAGAGTCCCAAGCAGCGGCGTAAAGCATGTCGCCTTTCTTGGCAGAAAAGACCTCCTCTCCCACAGTCCACTCACCCTCACCTTCCAGAACCATCAGGAATTCTTCTTCGGCATGACGGTGAGGTGGATGGATCTCTAGCCCAGGTTTGATCGTCGCTGTTCCGGATAGAAGGTCCGACACGCCGCCAGTTTCACCTGCGAAATATTCGACGAAAGTCCCCCATTCTTCGGACGTGGTCTTGGCTGTTTCGGTGGTTAGGACTTTCGTAGGCTGGCCGGAGCCATCCGCCCCACTTGGCTGCGCTGTCTCCTCGCCACTGGCCGCGTCAGTCTGCGGTGCACATGAGCTTAGAAAAACTGAGCAAAGCGCAGCGATAGGCAACGACGTTTTCATTCTTGACTCCCCTCAAAGCTGCCAAATTGATAACGTTGTCAAGATTGAAACTCAACCCTCCAATCGCATTCAGCAAGCCTGCCTTTTGCACTCAGTTGATGTAAAACCTTGCAAACTCACGACAGTCAGTGGGCCGTTGCACTGGATCAAATCGAGCCAGAGTTGTAGCAATCGCGCGATAAATTGTACTCATCGGGGCGGAGTAATCTCACATGCGCGTAGCGTTGGCAGATGACGAACAGGAATTGCTGGAGCAAATTGCTGCAATTGTGGTTTCGGCTGGGCATGAGATTGAAACCTTCAGCAATGGACTCGACCTGCAAAAGGCATTGAAGCGCGACACGTTCGATGTTGTCATGCTGGACTGGAACATGCCCGGTCTAACGGGTGTCGATGTGCTGGAGTGGGCAACCAATACACTGGAATCGGCGCCCCCATTCATCATGCTCACCAGCCGGGGTGAGAAAAACGATATCGTCCGCGGGCTGCAAGCTGGTGCGGTCGACTACATCACGAAGCCTGAGTCTGACGAGATTATCCGTGCACGCCTTGAAGCGGCTGGAAGACGAATCGGAGCCAGCAAGCCGGATCAGCATGCCCAGTTCGGGATCTATAAACTGGATCGCAAAAGCAAATCCGTGGAGTTTAACGGGCAATCGGTTGCGGTGACGGCCAAGGAATTCGACCTTGTCGATCTGCTGTTTCAAAATCTCGATCGCCCCCTTTCACGCAGCTATCTTTTCTCAAGAGTTTGGGGCGGCGAAACCGAGCTTGAGACCCGAACAATTGATGTTCATGTTTCCCGCTTGCGTACAAAACTTGAGCTGCAACCGGCCAATGGTTTTGTCATTCGTACGGTTTTTGGTTTCGGCTATCGTATGGATGCGTATATCGAGGAAGAAACAGCCGACGAGTAAAGCATGACCGAATACTGCCAGAGCCGGGCACCCAGCGCACAACCTGCTATCATTGCGCTTGCCGCCGCGTGCCTCGCAGGGTGTTCGGTGCAATCGCCGCCGGAGCTTAGGACCAGCATAGGCACTGCACCTTCTTCAATTGCCCAGATGCAGTTGATTGCGCCCGACAGCGACCAAACCCAGCGTGGACAATTCCACCAAGCTGTTTCGCGGGAATTGCAGCAGCGTGGTGTTACTCTCTCCGAAACCGCGGGCCTCGTTGCAGATCTGGCAATGTCCGTAAGCCCAGGCCCCGTGGGTGTCTTCGCCAGCGAAGCAGGCAAGACCGACAACCAACCCACACAGATTGGCTCAACCCGCAAATCGCGGTGGTATGATTCATGCGAAGCCGTGCGGGTCGAAGCCAGCCTTGCGCTCTATGATCGAACCAGTGGCGGGCTGATGAAAAGCGGTAAGGCAGAGAGCTTCATGTGCGAAAACGGGGCTCCGCCGTACGAGGATCTTGCCCGGCTGCTGGTAGATGATTTGTTCGGCAGCTAGGACTGGTCGCTCACACCGCATGGCAGAATAATGACGAACCGAGTTCCGCTATCCGCGCTCGAATTGACAGATATCTCTCCGCCATGTTCATCCACAGCACGCTTAACATAGGCCAATCCCAAGCCAGCACTTGGCCCCGCTTCGCTGTTGCGGGCGCCAAAGCGCGCAAACGTATCGCGCTGCCTTTCCTCCGGCAGTCCAGGTCCGTTATCATAGACCTCGATCCGCAAACCCCCGCCTGACAATCGCTCCAGGCTCACGCCCACTTTCATACTTTCAGGCGAGAACTTGATCGCATTGCCAATCAGGTTGTCGATTGCCCGCGACATGGAGGAAGGGTCAATTTCACAGAATTCAGGTTCTTCCGGAATACTGGTTTCGAAGGTGATGTGCTTGCGTTTCGCCGTCGGGTAGGCGCGATCCAGAGCCTCGTGGAGAAGCGCACCGATATCGGTTTCCTGCAGCTGCAACCCTTCATATTCAAGCCGCGCAATCTGGACGAAATCATCGGTCAGCTTAAGCGTTCGCCGCGCCTGTTTTTCAATCCGGCCCAGCCGCTCGCGCTGCGGAAGTGATTGTCCTGCTGCCCCAACAAGGCCAACGATTGCCGCTTGTGGGGAGCGCATGTCATGCGAGAGAAACTCCAGCATCTCTCGGCGCTGGCGTTCACTGCTGCGCAGCGATGTGATGTCGCGCATAGAGACGATCCGGCCACCTTCGCTCATTCCAATCTTAGCTGAAGCGATCAAAAATGAGCGCTCATCGGGCAGCTTCAGTTCCTGTTCGCTGGTTCCTGTCAGTTCGCCATGGTCGCTAAGGAGCGTTTCGAGTGTCACCCCGGCGAGCGTTGCTTCGCTGCCAAAAACTTCTTCCGCCTGGTCATTCATCAATGTCAGTGCGCCGTCTGAATCAAACACGAACATCGGATCAGGTGAGGCAGACAGGATGCTGCGAAGGAATGTAAGCCTCTCTCTCGTCTCACCAATCAGGCCGCGCACTTGAGAAACCTGCCTTGCAACGGGATCAAAGCCGGTTCCCTCAGAAATGGATTGCTGACGAGCGCCGCCAGACATCGCAGCGGCTTCCCTTTCAAGGAAACGGCTGACCGAACTAAGCCTCCGCCATCCCCACACTGGGTATGCCAGCAATATGCCGAGGATCGCGGGAAAAACTGGCAACCAGAGATTTGCGAAAACTACCAAGGACAAAGACAGTGCGGCCAGCACAGCGATCAACGCCAACGATATTCGGAGTGTCCAGTTTGGCGGGGCTCGCCAGAACACGAAAAACAAAATGGCAATCGCGAGGATCAAGATCGTAGCAACAACGGGATTTGCAGATTCGCTGACCAGTTGGTCCTGCAGCAGTCCGTTGAGCAGGTTTGCCTGGATTTCTACTCCCGGCATGATCCGCCCGCCAAACGCCGATACGGCATAACGATCGCCCAACCCCTGAGCGGTGGAACCGATCAGCACGATCTTGTCTCGAAGAAACTCCGTAGCGATCCGCTGCTCTACAATATCGGCCACAGAGACTGTCGTGAAGGATCCGGACTCCTGCATCGGCACGATGCCACTGGGTATCTCGCTCAGGTCAGCACCGGTCTCTCTGAGAGCCACCTTCGCCAAGTGGTCATAAGACCGCCCACTCGCTTCAAATTCGAGTGCGAATTGTCGCACAACGCCATCGCTCTCCGGTTCAACCGAAACATGCCCAACGCCCGCCGCCGCTTG
>JBCBHD010000157.1:0-7503 GCA_038526115.1 Pseudomonadota bacterium
GGCGCAATGCGATATTTGCAAGCCGGGCGTTTCAATACTGGACCGCACGCCTTCCCTTCAGCCGCTCAATAGCGAAGTCCCGCGCTGGATCGATGTTCGATCACATTGTCGGCTTCAGCTATTCACGAGTTCTTCTCGCAGTCGTCGAGAGTGATCTTCTCGCGCTGCTCAGGGACGGGCCGATCAGCGCCTCTTTCGTCGCGGTCCGTACCGACCTCAGCGAAGATGCCGCCCTGTGCCTGTTGCGGGCGGCGCGCGCGTTGGATGTGGCAGAAGAGGTTATGCCTGATCAATGGATGCTGGGGCAACAAGGCGCTGTTCTCGCCGCGAATGAAGGCGCTCAAGCCATGATCCGCCATCACCGCCTGCTCTATCGCGATCTGGCTGAGCCACTCGAACTGCTTCGCAAGGATCGCAAGGAGGCAACCGAGCTTTCCAGCTACTGGTCTTATGCAGGAGCCCTGCATGGCACAGCAGAACGCGGCGAGGAGACCACCGAGTATTCCGAACTGATGGCCGCATCCCAGCACTTTGTTGCCGATGAAGTGCTGGCGGCATTTACATTCCCAAAGCGCGGCCGCCTGTTGGATGTAGGCGGAGGCCACGGAGCATTTCTGCGCCGAGTTGGCGCAGCCTATCCAGATCTTGAACTTGGTCTGTTCGACTTGCCCGAAGTGGTCGAAACCGGTGGCGATGCCTTGGCAAACGAAGTCGGCACAGCTCGGCTCTCCCTCCATCCGGGAAACTTTTTCGAAGATGCAATCCCGGTTGGCTATGACATGGTCTCGCTAGTGAGAATCCTGCACGATCATGACGATGCACAGGCGCAGAGATTGCTGGAAAATATCCGCGCCAGCCTAACGCCAGGCAAACGATTGCTTATCGCTGAGCCCATGGCGCAAATTCCAGGCGCTGAGCCGATGGGAGAGGCGTTTTTCGGCCTATATCTATGGGCCATGGGCTCTGGACGGGCCCGCAGCCCGCGGGAAATCCGTAACATGCTGGAAAAAGCCGGGTTTGCCCGCAGTCGATCCATCGCAACCCCGCAACCGGTGGTCGCGAGCATGGTTGTTGCAACCGCATAACACCAAAGTTGTCCAATTTATTTGACACTATACCGTGTGAGGCGTAGCTAACACTCACGAGGGCGTGGCTTTTGATGTTGCACGAGTCGCAACGCTGCGCACACAAAATGCCCCAAAGGGCGTATTCGGGGGAACGACACAGAGATGGACGCATTGGCGGTGATACTTGAGGGACCAGAGCGCTTGGCGCTTCGGACGCTTGAGCTGAATCCGCCACAAGCCAGTGATGTTGTGGTTCAAATTGCCTGGAGCGGCATAAGCTCTGGCACCGAAAAATTGCTTTTTACCGGACGCATGCCCGACTTTCCCGGCATGGGTTATCCGTTGGTCCCCGGCTACGAATCTGTGGGGCGAATTGTTGATGCTGGCGCGGATGCAAAGGGAAGGATTGGCGAATGGGTCTTTGTTCCCGGCGCCAATTGCTATTCCGATGCCCGCGGATTGTTCGGCGGAACGGCGAGTCAGGTGGTTGTGCCGTCAGCACGCGCTTTGCCAGTCCCCGAACAGCTAGGCGAAGCCGGTGTTTTGTGCGCCCTTGCCGCAACCGCTCAGCACGCGATCAACGGGGGGAGCCCGCCGGATCTCATCATCGGCCATGGAGTTCTAGGACGGCTTCTTACACGCCTTACCATCGCTGCCGGAGCCCCGGCCCCAACGGTATGGGAAACCAATACGGCGCGGAGCGCAGGTTCTTGCGGCTATGCTGTACGGCACCCCGATGAGGACGATCGGCGCGATTATCGCTCAATCTACGATGCGAGCGGTGATGCCGCTATCATCGATGCCGCTGTCGGGAGTCTCGCCAAGCACGGCGAGATCACACTGGCGGGTTTCTATTCCGACCGCGTCAATTTCGCCTTTCCCGGGGCCTTCATGAAGGAAGCTCGCATTCGGATTGCGGCTGAGTGGCAACCTGAAGACTTGGCGCAAACCCGAATACTTATCGAAACCGGCAAACTCGATCTTTCCGGTCTCGTTACCAACACCCGCCCCGCCGAGGACGCGCTCGAAGCCTATCCGCAGGCCTTCAGCGATCCGGCATGTCTCAAGATGGTTCTCGATTGGAGCGACGCCGCATGACGATGTTGGACATTCAGACAGAAGCCCTGCGCGATGAAGCATCGCAGGAGCCCGATCCCGTGCACACAGGTGAGGTGACCAAGGAGACGCAGGTCATCGCGATCTATGGCAAGGGCGGCTCTGGCAAGAGCTTTGCTTTGTCCAACCTCAGCTACATGATGGCTCAGCAAGGCAAGCGTGTGCTGTTGATCGGCTGCGATCCTAAATCGGATACAACCAGCCTGCTGTTCGGCGGCAAGAGTTGTCCGACGATCATCGAAACGTCCTCCAAGAAGAAGCTGGCTGGCGAAGAAGTCACCATCGAAGATGTGTGCTTCCAGCGTGATGGCGTGTTCGCCATGGAGCTTGGCGGTCCCGAAGTGGGCCGGGGTTGCGGTGGACGCGGCATCATTCACGGCTTCGAATTGCTCGAAAAGCTCGGATTCCACGAGTGGGGCTTTGACTACGTCCTGCTCGATTTCCTTGGCGATGTTGTCTGCGGCGGCTTCGGCCTGCCGATTGCCCGTGACATGTGCCAGAAAGTGATCGTCGTCGGTTCGAACGATCTCCAGTCTCTCTACGTTGCGAACAATGTCTGCCACGCGGTCGAATATTTCCGCAAAATGGGCGGCAATGTCGGCGTTGCCGGCATGATCGTGAACAAGGATGATGGCACTGGCGAAGCGCATGCCTTTGCTGATGCGGTGGGTATTCCGGTTCTGACTGCGATCCCTGCCGACGAAGATATTCGCCGGAAATCAGCCAATTACCAGATTATCGGCAAGCCTGGCGGCGAATGGGGCGGGTTGTTTGAGACCCTCGCCACGAATGTTGCGGGAGCCCCGCCGCTACAGCCCGCTCCGCTTGATCAGGATGGTTTGCTCGGCCTCTTCTCTCCCGAAGACACGGGCGGCGATATCCAACTGGTCCCGGCGACACAGGCCGATATGCGCGGCGGAGTATTTGAAGAAAAACCCAGCCTGGAGGTCATTTACGACGAAGTCTGATGACTGACCTGCACGCCTCTGACGCGTCACGCGCACCAGACCGGATCGATCTCGATTCCGGAAGCGTGGGCGCGTGTTCGAGCAAGTCAACGATGGCTGAAGCGGCCCGCGCCGCAGGCAAAAGCGACGTTCTCGATCAATATGCCGCCGATTATCCGGTGGGTCCGCATGACCAACCACAAAGCATGTGCCCGGCATTCGGCTCGCTTCGTGTTGGCCTGCGTATGAAACGCACTGCGACCGTGCTCTCCGGCTCGGCCTGCTGTGTCTATGGTCTCACCTTCACGTCGCATTTCTACGGCGCCCGGCGCACTGTCGGCTATGTGCCATTCTCTTCGGAAACGCTCGTCACCGGCAAGCTGTTCGAAGACATCAAGGAAGCGGTCGAAGATCTCGCCGATCCTGAGAATTACGACGCAATCGTAGTCACAAACCTGTGTGTGCCAACCGCCAGCGGTGTGCCGCTGCGTTTGCTCAAGAAACAGATCAACGGCGTGCGCATCATCGGCATCGATGTGCCGGGCTTTGGTATCCCGACACATGCTGAAGCGAAAGACGTGCTCGCCGGCGCAATGCTGCAGTATGCCCGCGAAGAAGTGTCCGCTGGCCCGGTAGCCGCGCCCAAAGAGCGGTCGGACAAGCCAACTGTTGCGCTTCTCGGCGAGATGTTCCCGGCGGATCCTGTGGTGATCGGGCAAATGCTCGAACCGATGGGCCTTGCAGCAGGGCCGGTTGTGCCGACCCGCGAATGGCGCGAGCTTTATAGCGCGCTCGATTGCTCGTTGGCCGCCGCCATCCACCCGTTCTACGCCGCCAGCATCCGCGAATTCGAAGCGGCTGGCCGACCTGTGATCGGCTCAGCTCCTGTTGGCGCTGATGGCACGGCCGCCTGGCTTCAATCGGTCGGAGAAACACTCGGCATCGCGCAAGACAAAGTCGATGGCGTGAAGAACGCTATGATCGGCGCTTGCAAAGGCGCGCTCGCGCAAATGCCAATCAAGGGCCGGATCACGGTATCAGGCTATGAAGGATCTGAGCTGCTTGTTGCTCGGTTGCTGGTCGAAAGCGGCGCAGAGGTGCCTTATGTCGGCAGCGCCTGCCCGCAAACAAAGTGGTCGGATGCTGATCGCGAATGGCTTGAAGCAAAGGGCGTCCGCGTCAACTTTCGGGCAAGCCTTGAAGAAGACATCGCAGCCGTAGAGGAATACCGCCCTGACCTGGCAGTTGGCACCACGCCGGTGGTCCAGCACGCCAAGGCCAAAGCGATCCCCGCGCTGTATTTCACGAATCTCATCTCTGCCCGCCCCCTGATGGGGCCAGCTGGCGCAGGGAGCCTCGCGCAGGTCGTAAACGCGGCCATGTCGAATAAGGATCGGTTCGACAAAATGCGCGATTTCTTCGAAGGCGTTGGTACCGAGCACGCCGCCGGTGTGTGGGAAGACACGCCGGTCGACCGTCCGAAATTCCGCAAGAAATATGCGGCTCTCAACGAAGCGGCGCGCAAGGCGTCCGAGGCGGTGGGCACATGACGCTTGTCCTCGATCATGATCGCGCTGGCGGGTACTGGGGTGCCACTTACGTCTTCACGGCGGTGAAAGGCCTGCAAGTCATCATCGATGGCCCCGTCGGTTGTGAGAACCTGCCGGTGACTTCGGTGCTGCACTACACCGACGCCCTGCCCCCGCATGAGCTTCCCATCGTCGTAACCGGTCTGGGCGAGGAAGAGCTCGGCAAAACCGGCACCGAAGGCGCGATGAAGCGCGCATGGGAAACGCTTGACCCGGAACTGCCCGCAGTCGTGGTGACCGGCTCCATCGCCGAGATGATCGGCGGCGGCGTTACGCCCGAAGGCACCAACATCAAGCGTTTCTTGCCGCGCACCATTGACGAGGATCAATGGGAAAGCGCGGATCGTGCGCTGACGTGGCTGTGGACCGAATTCGGTCCAAAGAAGGCTCCAAAACTCAAAGAGCGCAAGGAAGGCGAGAAGCCAAAGGTCAACATCATTGGCCCCAGCTATGGCATGTTCAACATGCCCAGCGATCTGGCTGAGATCCGCCGTCTGGTCGAAGGGATCGGTGCGGAGATTGGCGTGGTCTTCCCGCTCGGTTGCCATCTGGCAGACATTCGCCAGCTCGGTACAGCCGATGCGAATGTCTGCATGTATCGCGAGTTCGGTCGCAATCTGTGCGAGACGCTGGAACGCCCCTACTTCCAGGCACCAATTGGCCTCAGCTCGACCACGAAATTCCTCCGCGCACTAGGCGAAGAACTGGGTCTCGACCCGGAGCCATTTATCGAGCGTGAGAAACACACCACGATCAAACCGCTATGGGATCTGTGGCGGTCGGTCACGCAGGATTTCTTCGGCACGGCCAGCTTCGGCATCGTTGCCAACGACACCTACGCACGCGGCATCCGCCACTTCCTTGAAGAGGATATGGGCCTGCCTTGCGCGATGAGCTTCAGCCGCTGCGCCGGAGTCAAACCCGTCAATGAAGATGTGCGCGCAGCCATTCACGCCAACCCGCCTTTGGTGATGTTCGGCAGCTATAACGAGCGGATGTACCTCGCCGAAGCGGGGTCCGGCGGTCACGGGCCGAGCAGCCAGTTCATTCCGGCAAGCTTTCCAGGGGCAGCCATTCGCCGCCACACCGGTACGCCTTTCATGGGGTATTCGGGCGCGACTTATCTTGTGCAGGAAGTGTGCAACGCGCTTTTTGATGCGCTGTTCCACATTCTGCCGCTTGGCACAGACATGGATGCAGTCGACCCGACGCCTGTCAGAGACCAAGCCGAAGTCACATGGGACGATAAAGCCAAAGCCAAGCTGGATGCTCTGGTCGAGGCCCAGCCCGTTCTTGTCCGCATTTCTGCCGCGAAGCGCCTGCGCGATTCTGCCGAGCGGACTGCGCGCCAACGTGGCGAAACCAAAGTTACCGAAGATTGCCTCGCAGACGCCGTGCTCGAAGGAGAGACCGCATGATTGCATCCCTTCAGAGCCGCTCTGCGACGACGCACCAGTTTACGAACTTGCCTGGGGATCGGGCACATCCAATCCACGTGGGGGATCACGCGGGGATGTCGTCGGAGGCTTTGCCTCCACTCCAACTGAAAAATACGGAGACTATCAATGAACGATCCTGATCGCCCAAGCGTGGGAACGTATCTGACGGATGAAGAAGCCAAGGAAATCCACGGCGCCTTCATGGGGACATTTGCTCTCTACGTCACGATCGCGCTCGTCGCGCATGCGCTGATGTACTGGTGGAAACCCTGGTTCGTCTAAATTTCCGACCAAGCTGATTGTCTAGCGTCCGTTTTACGGGCGCGATGGCAAATCACTACACTGGTATAAGGAATTGAAAATGTACAAGATTTGGCACCACTTTGACGTGCGCCGGACTCTGGTCGCACTTCACGTCGGCCTGGCTGTTCTGGCCTTCACGATCCACTTCATCCTGCTCAGCACGGAGAAGTACAACTGGCTCGGCGGCATTACACCCGCCGGTTGATCCAGCTTTGAAATCTGAGGGGGCAGGTTCGCCTGCCTGCCTCCTACAGTTTTGATCGAAAACGACATGACCCGCCCTTGAGGTGGGAAGGATGGACCTATGGCGCTCCTTAGTTTCGAGCGGAAATACCGCGTGCGCGGTGGCACATTGATCGGCGGCGACCTTTTCGACTTTTGGGTCGGGCCGTTTTATGTCGGATTCTTCGGGGTAATGGTGGCAATCAGCGCGGCCCTTGGCACGATGCTGATCTTTGCTGCTGCCGCTGCAGGACCGACCCTCAACCCTTGGCTGATCGACATTCAACCACCGCCGATCGAAGCCGGGCTTGCTCTCATGCCTCTGAATGAAGGGGGCTATCACCAAATCATCACGCTTTGCGCAATTGTTGCGTTCGGATCGTGGGTTGGTCGGCAAGCTGAAATTTCACGCAAACTGGGCATGGGCTACCATGTTCCGATCGCTTTCAGCGTCGCGGTGTTTGCATTCATCACACTGAATGTGATCCGCCCGTTCTGGATGGGTGCCTGGGGGCATGCCTTCCCATACGGGATCTGGTCGCACCTCGATTGGGTATCGAACATCGGATACCAGTTTGTGAACTTCCACTACAATCCCGTGCACATGCTCGCGATCACGTTCTTCTTCACGAACTGTCTCGCACTGGCTTTGCATGGCGGTCTGGTGCTGTCAGCAGTGAACCCGTCCAATGACACGGACGTGAAAACGCCCGAGTATGAAGACACCTATTTCCGCGACTTCATTGGATATTCGGTCGGTACACTCGGCATCCACCGCGTAGGCCTCTTCCTGGCGCTGAGCGCAGCGTTCTGGAGCGCG
>JBCBHD010000158.1:0-2756 GCA_038526115.1 Pseudomonadota bacterium
CCAAGCTTTGCGGCGTGGGCGACCATTCGTTCGGTATGCTCGCTGTCCGCCGGGATAACCGCTGTGCCACCTTCGACCAATCCTGTGAATATCTGCGCTTTCTCGTCAGCAATCGCTTCCATGCTGCCGAGATTTTCGATGTGAGCCGGCGCTATAGTCGTGATCAGCGCGACATGCGGGTGAACATGATCAGCGAGCGGCGCAATCTCGCCGGCATGGTTCATGCCCATCTCGAACACGCCGAAACGCGCACGAGCCGGGAGGCGAGCAAGGCTAAGCGGCACACCAACATGGTTGTTGTAACTGCGCACCGATCGATGCGCTGCGCCCCGACTGGCGCGATCGAGGCTATTAAAAATCGCTTCTTTTACACCGGTTTTACCGACCGAGCCGGTCACTGCAATTCGGACGCCTTCACAGCGCTCACGTGCAGCGTGAGCAAGATCATGCAGAGCTTTGGTAGTGTCTTTGACAAGGACGTGAGGGAAATCGACAGGGCGATCAGTGATCGCAGCAACAGCGCCGGCGGCGAAAGCTTGAGGCAGGAACTTGTGTCCATCCATCGCTTCACCCTTGAGCGCAACAAACAGGTCTCCAGGACGCACATCTCGTGAGTCCATTTCAACACCGGCTGCCTGGAAATGGTGCGTCGATGTTCCACCAGTGGCGATCTCGATATCGCGGGAAAACCATAGTGACAGTGGAAGCCGATCACGCGGATCAACCGGCCACGATCGAAGAGCACCTTGAACGAGAGCCCGGGCGTTCATGCGCTGGCTCCTGCCGCTTCGGCAGCGCATTCCCGTGCTACCTGAACATCATCGAACGGCAATACTCGCATTGTTTCTCCAGATCCCACTATCTGTCCTTGCTCGTGGCCTTTGCCCGCAATCAGAATGATATCCTGCTCGCCAGCTTCTGCGATGGCGCCAGCAATGGCATCTCGCCGCCCACCAATATCGCGTACGTGATCAGCGCCATCAACGCCTTGCAGGATGGCGGAGCGAATGGCTTCCGGGTCTTCGCCGCGCGGATTGTCGTCAGTCACAATCACCAGATCCGCCTCGGTGGCAGCCACTTCACCCATCGGAGCGCGTTTGCCTCTGTCGCGGTCACCGCCCGCACCGAATACTACGATCAGCTTGCCGCCTCGGTTTCCGTCAACATGCGGTCTAAGTGCAGCAATGGCCGCCTGCAACGCATCGGGCGTGTGCGCATAGTCGACATAGATCGGCGCGCCCACCGGGGCGATCACTGCGCGCTCCAGCCTGCCGCGCACAGGTTGCAGGCGTGATACGGCGTCGAAAACCTGGTTGGTATCGCTTCCAGTCGCAAGCGCCAGTCCTGCGGCGCACAGGGCATTGGCTGCCTGATATGCTCCTATCAGCGGAAGCTTGATAGTGCGGGTTTGCCCCCAATGCTCGACAGTCAGAATTTGCCCAAGCTGTGTGGCCTCTCGATCCAGCAGCCGAATGAAGCCTTCCTCATTAATACTCGCCTTGCCTACAACCCGGACCTGCAAGCCGCGCCGATGCGCATGCTCGATTGCGCGGCGAGTCCATTCGTTGCCATCACCGTTATCCCAGATGATGGCCGCTGCTCCGGGTTCAACGACTTCATCGAACAAGCGCATCTTGGCGAGAAAATACTCATCCATCGTGCCGTGATAATCGAGGTGATCGCGGCTGAAATTGGTGAACGCGCCGGCGGCTACACGCAGCCCTTCATTGCGGAATTGCGAAAGGCCGTGGCTGGATGCTTCGTAGGACACATGGGTCACGCCCTCACGCGCCAAGCCACTCATATTGCTCAGGAAGGTCACGATATCCGGTGTGGTAAGGCCGGTCGAGATACTGCCGTCCGGTGTCGTGACACCAAGTGTGCCGATACTCGCCGCACGTTCACCGCACATGCGCCAGATCTGACGCGTCATCTCTGCAGTCGACGTTTTACCGTTAGTGCCGGTAACAGCGACCAGAGTTCCTGGAACTGGCGTGAAAAACTGTGCGGCCAAAACGGCGAAGGTCTGGCGCGGTTCTTCACTCGCAATGTGGATGGCCCCATCCACTGTTACGCCAGGCCTCGCAACCACCGCGATAGCTCCTGCGTCTACCGCTGCCGGGATGAAGTCCTCTGCGTTGAACTTCGCACCGCGAAACGCGCCAAACACCGTACCCGGCGCAACCTTGCGATGATCGATGGCAAAACCCGTAACACTGGTCTCTCCAGCATCAGGACAGCCCACCCCTGCTCGCTCGGCCAACCCCGCCAGCTTCATTTTCGACCTTCAATCAAGTGACGCAGGTCACTGATATCAACATCGCGATTGTTGTCTGGGCGAACACCCAGCACCGGCCCGATGCGTGGTACCAACCGCCCCACAATAGGAGCAGCGTTGAAAGCAGCTGTCCGCTGGAACGAGCTCGCCAGCGTGCCGCGAGGCTCGTCGAGCATGGCGACGACGACATAGCGCGGACGGTCCATTGGGAAAGCCGCCGCGAAGGAGGAAATCAGAGCATTCTTGGCGTATCCGCCGCGGCGCGGTTTTTCCGCAGATCCGGTCTTGCCACCGACGCGAAACCCTTTCGCATTGGCACTGCGGCCAGTCCCGTAGATCGAGATCATGCGGAGCATCTGGCGCATGCGCGCCGAAGTCGAAGCCTTGAACACACGCCGACCACGCGGCACGTCTTCCGGATCCAATTTGCGCAGCGTTGACGGACGCCAGATCCCGCGATGGTCAATGGCGGGATCTG
>JBCBHD010000158.1:2766-7476 GCA_038526115.1 Pseudomonadota bacterium
ACCATCGCGGCATCAGCGCTGGCGAGATGCAACGGCGGGACCGAAAGACTGTGACCATATCCAATCACCATATTGGTATGGCGATTGCCCGGATCCTGCGGCCAAAGCGGTTTGCCTTTGGCAGGCAGTTCAATGAAGGGCCGCTTGTCCATGCCGAGGTCGACGAGCATTTGCTGCAACCGCTCGGTACCCAGCTGGTCAGCTACACGTGCTGTCACGGTGTTTGAGGAATAGACCAACGCTTGAGGCACATTCATCGTTGCACCCTTGGGATGCAGATCGCGGATCTTGCGGTTGGCGATCTCCACCGTTGATGCGTCCCAGTGCTTGGAAAGGTTCTTCACAACACCTGCATCAATCGCAGCTGCGACCGTCAGCGGTTTGAATGTCGAGCCCAGCTCGTACACGCCATTGGTGGCGCGGTTGAATTCATTGGGCGCACCCTGCGCGCCGACGATGTTGGGATCGAACTCAGGCAGCGAGGCCATGGCGATGATTTCACCCGTATCCACGTCCAGCACGATGCCTGCCGCACCGATGGCATCGGTCGCCAACATGCCGCGACGCAGCTCGTCTTCAAGTGCGCCCTGAGCGCGCACATCAATGGATAAAGCGACCGGGTCGGAACGCAGTTCGGCATCGGCCAGGCGATCATTGAGCACCTCTTCCATGCCAAGCCTGCCGCCCTCTCCCTCTACCATGTACCCCAACACGTGGGCTGCCAGGCTGCCTTGCGGGTAGTGGCGATCATTTTCACGCGGGAACTGAAGAGCGATCTCGCCAAGTTCGAACACCTTGTTCGCCTCTTCCGGCAAGACCCGCCGGCGCAGATAGCCGGCACGGCCCGACGCCAGACGCTCAGCTGTCTTCGCCACTTCCATGTCTGGGAAAATCGCATTCAGCTGGGTCGCCACTTCCTGAGGCGATCGAACCAGAGGCGAGCCATCATCGCCCATCGCTTCGGGATCGAACCACATTGCATAGGCTGGGAATGCGCGAGCCAATGGCGCGCCATTGCGATCGGTGATTTCACCACGTGGGGGAAGCAGTTGTTCAGCGAGGCTTCCGCGATCGGGAGCTCCTCCCACAAAGCCAAGAACTGCGATCCGCAGCACAGCGGCAGCCGCAACGGCCGCAAAAACAATCACGATCCAAAGCACACGCCAGCGCGCGGTCAGCAATGACTGATAGCGCAAGTGAACCAGTTGGACGCGGCCCAGCGGCACCGCTGGTTGCGCCGCATAGGCCGTCATTCAGACGTCTCTTCGGAGAGGGTCGCTGGTTCCGGTGCCATTGTTTGCGCCTGAGCAGCGCGGATAGGCGATGCTTCAATCAGGAAATCACCAAAAGCATCCGTGAAGGTTGCTCCAGCGTCCACTTCCACACTTGCAGAAGCCAACGTGATGGGCTCACCGGTTAGGGGCGAGACCATCTCATTCGCTGGCATAGGCTCACTATCATCTCCGGTATCGGCGCGAGCGACGCGGATCGGTGCGGGTGCACCCGGAGCCTGCGGTTGACCAAGGCTGGCTAGCTGGCGCTGCCCATCGACATACTGATCGGCTCGCGGCGCTTCATAACCGAATTCGACTGCGTTCCAGCTTGCCAACTGACGCTGGCTGGCGCGAGTTTGAAATTCAGTTTCAAGCAACAAAGTCTCACGCTCAAGCGCGACAATCTTGCGTTCGGCAAGCAACACTTCGCTTTTCACGGCGTGCACATTGAAGCTTAGCACCATGAAGATGCCAAGGCACAATCCAAGCGAAGCAATCCAGCCAATCTGGCGCATACGTGATCCGGCAACAATCATGCGGCGTCCTTTCTTGCTGGTGCGGCAGTGCGAACGGCGTGACGCAAGATCGATGATCGAGCGCGTGGATTGCGCGCAACCTCGTCGTTGCTTGGTCGGATAGCCTTCGAAACCTGCGTGAAGACGGGCGGAGGACCAGCGACTTCGCCTGGAAGATGGCGAGACACTGCGCGGCCAGCGCCCGACGCTTCCTTCAGATAGCGCTTCACGATCCGGTCTTCGAGACTGTGAAAACTCACGACAGCAAGCACGCCACCTTCGCGAAGCAAGGCTTCGGCTGCGACAAGACCTGCGCGCAATTCACCGAGTTCATCGTTCACATGAATGCGAACAGCCTGGAAGGTGCGGGTCGCGGGGTCTTTCTTGTCGTGCGGTTTGTGACCGAGCGCTTTGCGCACAATGCGCGCAAGTTCGCCAGTTGTCTCAAGCGGACGCGCAGCAACGATAGCACGGGCAACGCGTCGCGACTGGCGCTCTTCTCCGTACTCATACAGCACATCGGCGATGGCCGCTTCATCTGCGGAGTTGAGAAAATCAGCAGCGCTCTCGCCCTCTTGGCTCATGCGCATATCCAACGGGCCGTCTTGCGAGAAAGCAAAACCGCGCTCACCTTGATCAAGCTGCATTGAACTGACGCCGATATCCATGACCACCGCGTCAACAGCCGGAACGCCAAGGCGGGTCATTTCCTCGTGCATCTTTGAGAAGCGATGCGGATGAAGCGAGAGCTTACCACCCCATTCCGCTTCATCAGCGGCGCCTTGCTCGATGGCATAGGGATCGCGATCGAATGCATAGACGCGAGCACCCGCATCGAGAAGGGCACGCGAATACCCACCCCAGCCGTAGGTTGCGTCAATGACGGTCATACCCGCTTTTGGCGAGATCGCTGCGACCACCTCATCCAGTAAGACGGGGATATGGGGAGCGGTCATTTCGCGCCCCCTTTCTTCGATGCCTTGGCCGCTGCCTCGGCGACCAGCTTGGCGCAGGTTGCCTGCGCGCCCTTCCAGGCGGCATCCATCCGCGAAAGCTCGTGAGGATTCCAGACGAAGAAGAAATCGCCTGCACCCTGAAAATATAGCCCTTCGCTGATCTTGCCCAGATCGCGCAGGTGATCAGGCATCACAAACCGCCCGCTATCGTCGAATGGCAATTGTTCGAAACCGAACAATTGCTGTGCTCGAACATCGCGATCGAAATCTTCAAGCTGTAAACGGATCGCACGCTCTTCTTCGCGATCCAGCTGGTCATTCAGCTTTTCTGTACGCGAAAGGCCAAACCCGATGAGACAATCAAACCGATCATGCGCAGCCAGGCACAGGATTTTGGTGTTAGCGGAGCTTTCCTTCACCGCTTTGCGGAACGCAGGAGGCAGGACAAAGCGGCCCTTATCGCCCGCGGGCGAATAGGCTTGTCCACTATATCCTCCAAACGCTGACACGCGCCTTCATCCCCTTTGTCCGTCCTGACGAGACTCCCTCTCGCCAGCCCCGATGCACACACACCTTCCCCACCTGCACCCGCGCGAGCGGGAGCAGCGCGCCAACCCAGACGGGCGACGCGACACAAACAGGCATGTCTGATGGAACCCGGACATATCCGGGATGAGAGCGGGATGGCAAGGGTTTTTGCGGGAAATCTAGGGATTACGCGTTAAAACGTTGTTTTAAAGCGATTTCACTATGTAAACTTTCTGATCAGATCATGAGAGATGCCGAAAAACCTTCATCAGCTTACCTAGCCAATCCCCTGTTTTTGCGCGTGAATCCGATTTTTCGCTGAGACTTCAACGGAGTCGCACAAGCATTTCCCGTAATTTCCCCGATGCGCACTCATTCAAACGCAAAGTCGAGCAGCAGCCCCAGATATTCCCCATTCTCGCCTGCCAGCTCGGAATGCTCAAACAGGGCTGCATCGGCGAGCAATGTGACCGTACCCTGCCCTACCGAGCAGTCAGCAATGACATCTTCTGCGTAGAGCTTACAATCCGCCGCGCTTTCATCGACTACAATCAGCTCACCACCGTGAACAACGACAAACCCTCCATCAGCGAGAGCAACATCGCGAATTCCACCTTCCCACGTTTCGTAGACACTGAAGGTAATGTCCAAACCCCACCGCTTGACGACCGGAGGGACCAACAATGAACTGGTCGGGCGTCGCGGGTCGCCAAGCGGCAAGTCATAGTCACCGCTCAAAACCGGATCGAGCACGAGGAGCAGGTCCCCTCCGGCTCTTACCCAATTGTCCAAAGCCACGTTGTCGGCAGAAGAAAGCCCTCTCGGCTGAATGATGGCCAACCTCTCCAGTCCAGCCAGCGGATCTGTTTCGGGTTCATCCGGAGAAAGGGAGGGAATGGGGGAAAGTGTGTCTAGCGGAGCCAGTTCGTATCGCTGTTGAAGCAAGGTACGTTGCCAGGGTTTTTCGCCGCGCCCCTGTGCGAGTTCATCAAACTCACCATCAAGCGGCCAATAAAGAGGCAGGCTGGTCACCAGTCCCAGCTTTGGCAGCCCGGACCGAGACCCGGAGTCAGTCTCTGAAGCGGTGTCTCCGTCAGCAGCTTTCGAACATCCAGCCAGGCAAAGTGCAGCAAGCGCTAAAGCCGCCCGCTTAAGGCACTTTTGGATCATCGCTCGATGCTTCCAGATCAGTGTCCTCGGTTGCTGGGACATCCGGCACCGCCGTTCCTTCCTCTTCTGGTTCGGTTTCCGCCGGGATATCTGGCAGGATGCCTGCATCGGCGAGCGGATCACGCTGAGGTGGAGCTTCAGTCGGTTCCGTAGTCGGCGCGGCATCGGGAACAGCAGCAGCTTCGGATTCCTGCGCGCGATTGTAGACGATATTGGCTACACCCACGACCAGCACCATGCTGAACAGACCAAACAGGCCGACCTGCA
>JBCBHD010000159.1:0-7324 GCA_038526115.1 Pseudomonadota bacterium
CAGAACAGGCCGTCACGCTCAGGCTTGAACGTGCGGTAGTTGATCGTTTCCGGCTTTTTGATCTCGCCGAAGGACCAGCTGCGGATGCGCTCTGGCGAGGCGATCCCGATCTGGATCTGGTCAAAAGTTTCCGGCTTGGCCAGCTGGTTGGTGAATTTGGTCAGTTCGTTCATGACTTAGTTCCCTCAGGGGGTGAATTCTCAGGAGCAGGGGTCGGAGGGGCGCCTATGATCCAAGCGCCCACTCCTGTTATTCCGCTGCCTCCGGCCATTGGTTGTCCTCATCATCGCCATCGCTCAGCGATTTGAGTTCGACGTTGAGGCCCAGCGAGCGCATTTCCTTGACGAGAACGTTAAAGCTCTCCGGAATGCCCGCTTCGAAGGTGTCGTCGCCTTTGACGATCGCTTCGTAGACCTTCGTACGTCCGACTACGTCGTCCGATTTGACGGTGAGCATTTCCTGCAAGGTATAGGCTGCACCGTATGCCTGTAATGCCCAGACCTCCATCTCACCGAAACGCTGTCCGCCAAACTGCGCCTTACCGCCCAGCGGCTGCTGAGTGACAAGCGAGTATGGACCGATCGAACGAGCGTGGATCTTGTCGTCGACCAGATGGTGCAACTTGAGCATGTAGATGATGCCTACCGTCACCTTACGGTCAAACGCTTCGCCAGTACGGCCATCGAAAAGCGTCGACTGACCTGAGCTGTCGATCCCGGCTTTCACCAGCATGTCCGAAACGTCCGCTTCGCGCGCACCATCAAACACTGGCGTACCCATCGGGACACCGGCGCTGAGATTGCCAGCCAGTTCGACGATCTGTTCAGCCGAACGGCTTTCAAGATCCTCGAAATACTGCTCGCCATAGACGTCCTTCAAACGCTCAACGACCGCTTCGGGTGGCTTTGCGTTCTTGTAGTCTTCGGCAGCAGCAGGGTTGGCTAGCTTCCACTCTTCGAGCTTGTCGGCGATATCCATGCCAAGGCCACGAGCCGCGAAACCGAGGTGGGTTTCGAAGATCTGCCCGACATTCATACGCGAAGGCACACCCAACGGGTTCAGTACGACGTCGACCGCGGTTCCATCTTCGAGGAACGGCATGTCTTCGACCGGGAGGATGCGAGAAATCACACCCTTATTCCCGTGACGGCCAGCCATCTTGTCGCCCGGCTGCAGCTTGCGCTTCACCGCGACAAAGACCTTGACCATCTTGAGGACACCCGGTGCGAGCTCATCGCCCCGCTCAAGTTTCTCTTTGCGATCTTCGAACTTGGCGTCAATCATGCCGACGCTTTCGTCGTATTGCGCCTTGATCGCTTCGAGCTGTGCTTGGCGGTTGTCGTCAGCAACAGCGAACTTGAACCATTCGTGCCGCTCGACTTCGGCCAGAACCTCTTCTGTGACCTCTGTGCCCTTCTTGACCCCTTTCGGTGCCGCTGAAGCAGTCTGCCCCATCAGCATGTCCTTGAGGCGGTTGTAGGTCGCACGGTTCAAGATGTTGCGTTCGTCAGCGGCATCCTTGCGGAGACGTTCGATCTCTTCATTCTGGATCGCACGCGTACGGTCATCGATCTCGATCCCGTGACGGTTGAACACCCGGACCTCAACGATCGTCCCGGCGACACCCGGCGGCAGACGCAGCGAAGTATCGCGAACATCTGAGGCTTTCTCACCGAAGATCGCCCGCAGAAGTTTCTCTTCCGGTGTCATCGGGCTTTCGCCCTTCGGTGTGATCTTGCCGACCAGAATGTCACCCGGATGCACTTCTGCACCGATGTAGACGATGCCCGCTTCGTCGAGGTTGCGCAGAGCTTCCTCGCCAACATTCGGGATATCGCGGGTGATGTCTTCCGGGCCAAGCTTGGTGTCGCGAGCCATGACTTCGAATTCCTCGATATGGATCGAGGTGAAGACGTCGTCTTTCACGATGCGCTCAGAAATGAGGATCGAGTCCTCATAGTTATAACCGTTCCACGGCATGAACGCGACGAGGCTGTTCTTGCCCAGCGCCAGTTCGCCCAGATCTGTCGATGGGCCGTCAGCGATGATATCGCCAGGCTCGATCACATCACCCACCTTCACCAGCGGACGCTGGTTGATGCAGGTGTTCTGGTTCGAACGCTGGAATTTCTGCAGCGTGTAGATGTCGACGCCAGACTGCCCTGCCTCAACATCGCCCTGCGCACGGATCACGATACGGGTCGCATCGACCTGGTCGACAATACCGCCGCGCTTGGCTGCGATAGCCGCGCCGGAATCGCGAGCCACTGTTTCTTCCATGCCGGTGCCGACCCAAGGCGCTTCAGCCTTGACCAATGGCACAGCCTGACGTTGCATGTTCGATCCCATCAGAGCGCGGTTGGCGTCATCGTTTTCCAGGAACGGAATAAGCGACGCGGCCACCGAAACGAGCTGCTTGGGCGACACGTCCATCAAGGTGATCTGATCGCTAGGCGCCATCAGGTTGTCGCCTGACTGACGCGCTGAAATCAGGTCCTCGACGAAAGTGCCATCATCGTTGAGCTCGGCCGAGGCCTGCGCAACAGTGTGCTTCTGCTCTTCCATCGCCGACAGGTAGATCACATCACCGGTGACCGAGTTGCCTTCGACCGTACGATATGGCGTTTCGATGAAGCCATACTTGTTGACGCGCGAGAACGAAGCCAGCGAGTTGATCAGACCGATGTTAGGACCTTCCGGCGTTTCAATCGGGCAGATGCGACCATAGTGAGTTGGGTGAACGTCGCGGACTTCAAAGCCGGCGCGCTCGCGTGTGAGACCACCTGGGCCAAGCGCCGAGACGCGGCGTTTGTGCGTGACTTCTGAAAGCGGGTTGGTCTGATCCATGAACTGCGACAGCTGCGACGAGCCGAAGAACTCACGAACAGCCGCCACAGCCGGTTTCGCGTTGATCAGATCGTTTGGCATGACAGTCGAAACATCGACCGAGCTCATGCGCTCTTTAACTGCGCGCTCCATGCGGAGAAGGCCGACACGATACTGGTTCTCGAGCAGCTCGCCGACGGAACGAACACGGCGGTTGCCGAGGTTATCGATATCGTCAACTTCGCCCTTGCCGTCTTTCAAGCCGACCAGCTCCTTGACCACGGCGAGGATGTCTTCCTTGCGCAAGGTCGTGACCGTATCTTCGGCGTCCAATTCCAGACGCATGTTGAGCTTTACGCGACCAACCGCTGAAAGATCATAGCGCTCGCCATCAAAGAAGAGTCCTTCGAAAAGTGCTTCTGCGGTTTCCTTGGTCGGCGGTTCACCCGGACGCATCACCTTGTAGATGGCTTCCAGGCCTTCGTCGCGGTTCTCAGCCTTATCGACCTTCAGTGTGTTGCGGATCCATGGGCCGGTGTTGACCTCATCAATATCGAGCAACTCAAGGCTGTCGATCCCGGCATTATCGAAGGTTTCGACATGCTCAAGCGTCAGCTCATCGCCCGCTTCAACATAGATGCGGCCGGTGCTTTCATCGATGAGATCACGCGCAGCGTAGCGGCTGACAACCTCTTCAGTCGGCAGCAGCAGTTCGGTTAAACCGTCTTTCGCTGCCTTGTTGGCTGCACGAGGGCTGATCTTCTGGTTGGCGGCGAAAATCTCTTCGCCTGTCTTGGCATCGACCAGAGCAAATGCAGGCTTCTGACCACGCCATGCCTCGGCAACGAATGGGATTTTCCATCCGTCTTTCGCACGTTCCCAAGTGACGGTGTCATAGAAGAAATGCAGGATCTCTTCGCTGTCCTGGCCCAGTGCATAGAGCAGAGCGGTTACCGGCAGCTTGCGCTTGCGGTCGATCCGAACATTCACAATGTCCTTGGCATCGAACTCGAAATCAAGCCAAGAGCCGCGATAGGGGATGACGCGTGCGGCGAACAGCAACTTGCCGGACGAGTGAGTCTTACCACGGTCATGATCGAACAAAACACCTGGCGAACGGTGCATCTGCGAGACAATCACCCGCTCGGTGCCGTTGATGATGAAGGTGCCGTTCTCGGTCATGAGCGGCATATCGCCCATGTATACGTCCTGCTCCTTGATATCGAGAACAGAGCGGGTTTCAGTTTCCTGATCGACTTCGAATACGATCAAGCGCAGCGTAACCTTCATCGGAGCGGCATATGTAATGCCACGCTGGCGACACTCTGTGGTGTCGTATTTCGGCTCTTCGAGTTCGTAGTGAACAAAGTCGAGTTCAGCAGTGCCAGCGAAGTCGCGGATCGGGAAAACGCTGCGCAGCGTTTTTTCGAGACCGGAGACATACCCTGTTTCTTTGTCCGAGCGCAGGAACTGTTCGTAGCTCTCACGCTGGACTTCGATCAGGTTGGGCATGTCGACGACTTCGTGGATGTCGCCGAAAATTTTGCGGATACGCTTCTTTGCGGTGCCCTGTGCCTTACGGCTGCGGACGGCTTTGGGAGCCTTCGCTTTGGTTGCCATGGAAGAGATATGCCTCTTTGCTGCGCTTACGGGAGATCGACCCGCTCGCTGGATTGGATGCTCAAGTCACGCGAGACCTGATCCATATTCGACGCAAAAGAGCCGCAGACCATGATGCACCCCTTCCGGGTTGCTGGCTGCAGCTTCCATCGTCGCGAATATGGCTAGCGCCGCTTCCATTCTTGGATCGATCCCCGCGCATGAATCGGTCCGGCTCGAAGCTGACGTGTGTGGGCCATGTAGGAATTGGCCGGCTGGCTGTCAAACGGTTCGCGCCCGACGACCCAATCATTGAATTTCGCGCCTTCCAATTGCGTAGTTTTGCTTGCTTCAATTCTGCCGCTGGTCGATCCCGTGGCAATGAACAGACCGCAAGCACTCGAGCCGCTCAATAACCCGTCCGATTTTCTTGAGATGGGGCTGCAGATCATCAAGAGTGACAAGCCCCAACTGGCCGTTGCGTTGGTCGATAAAGTTCTGGCGCGTCATGGCAAAGCCCAGCCCTGGGCAGGCATAGCTTCGATCATCATGAACGAAACGGTGCCGGAGTTTCACGGTTTCATGCTGAGGGACTTCATCCGCAATCGCACATATCGGCGGGCAATCGAGCGCTTTGCCAAAGACCGTGTAGTTCTTGATATCGGCACCGGTTCGGGTTTGCTGGCAATGATGGCCGCCAGGGCCGGAGCAGCTCACGTCTATGCCTGCGAGGTTAACCCGATCCTTGCCGCTAGCGCGCAATCGGTAGTCGACGCCAATGACCTGTCGGACAAGATCACGATCTATGCCAAACACTCAGCAAAACTTGATGCGCTTTCCGATCTTGGTGGCGGCGTTGATCTGGTTGTCTCGGAGATATTCTCGGACAGTCTGCTAAGCGAAGGGGTTCTTCCATCGCTTGATCACGCTCGTAACCACTTGTGCCGCCCGGATGCGGTGATGCTTCCCGATCAGGCCAGCATAATGGTGGGGCTGGCCGACTTTCATGGCGAGCCCGCCCACCCTGAAACAGTTGAAGGATTCGATGTCTCGCGGTTTCAACGCCACATGAACACGGTCGAGCACAGCGCGGCATCGAACACAAAGCTCAGTCTGCGCAGTGAACCAGCAGAATTGTTCCGCTTCAATTTCAACATGAAGACTCCTCAGGCCCAAACTGGCCAGAACGAGCTAATCCTTGAGCGGCGAGAAGGTCATGTCCAAGGGGTGGCGCAATGGATCAGATTACAGTTTGCGCCCGACCTCACCTATGAAAATCAGCCAGGAGGTGACGCCTGCCTGCACTGGCAGATCAATTTGATCGAGGCGCAATCCGCATTGCCCGACAACGACAACCCGATCCGCGTCGGAGGATGGTATTCAAAGGCATCACCGCTGATATGGTGCGAGACTACGCCACCGTGATATAGCGTAAAACGATTAGCTGCATATCGTTTTTCAATATTATTGATTGACAATAAATCGAATCGCTCGTAGATGAGCCATATCGTTTTTCAATATGGTTCATCAAGGAGTTCGATATGACACGCATTGTTTCCCATTCATTGGCCGCTTGCGCCGCGATCTTTCTCGCCTTCGCCTCGATCGGCGCCATCGTTGCCGTTCCGCCAGCCTATGCGATTGCTCCCTCAATCGCCTGATCCGAACATAAGGGGCACTAAACATGCAAGACAAACCCAACGACATGCTGCTGCTTGCAGGCAAGGTCCTGACAGTTCTGATGCAGGCGTTCATGGCCATCGGAACAGTCGCTCTCGCGATCGCGATACCGGCAATCCTGTTCTTTCAAGAAAAGATAACCACCGAAATGCGTGCTGAGCATGGCGATGTGATCGGTGTCTTCCCCGCAGGTACAACGGTAGGTGTATTGCTCATCGCCTTGGTGATCGTAGCGCTGATTTTCATCTTCTTTGGAAAGCTGCGAGAGATCATTTCAACCGTAGGAGAAGGTGAGCCGTTCGTCCCGCAAAATGCAGATCGGCTAACTCTTATGGCATGGCTCCTGCTCGCTGTTCAGCTCCTTTCAATTCCGCTTGCAGCGCTTGCTCTGACGCTTGTCGAGTGGGCGGGCGATATCGAAGACGTCCAATTCAGCATCGGCGATGGATTCGATCTTTCCGGCATTCTGATGGTGATCGTGCTGTTCATCCTTGCCCGCGTGTTCAGACATGGCACCCGGATGCGCGAAGATCTTGAAGGGACAGTGTGATGCCAGCTGACGACGAAGGAGCAACGATCATGGTCAAACTCGACGACCTGCTACACGAACGCCGCATGACTCTGACCGAATTGGCCGAGCGAGTGGGACTCACGCTTGCGAACCTCTCGATTTTGAAGACTGGCAAGGCCAAGGCGATCCGGTTCTCCACCCTCGCTGCAATCTGCCGCGAACTGGAATGCCAACCTGGTGATCTGTTGGAGTATTCGAACGGCTAAGGCGCAACAATGAGTTGACATTCGAGGCGTGCAGACTAATTGCGCGTCTCGATTGCTTTTGCAGTCATCCGTCCGAGACAGTTGCTGAGCGGGATTCGTCCGTTCTTAATTTGCAGCCTAGGCGGGGAACAGAGAATTTTCACGGCCCCCTACTGCGGTGTCGTTCGTGCATATCAGCACACCCTCCTTCCCCATCGTTGGACTTTGATTTGTCGGTAAGCGGCAAATCAGAATGTGAGCCGGTCGATCGGGGCATTCCCGCTCGGCCATAGTGAAGGAGTAAGGCATGGATCGTTCGCAAAAAGCCGATGCGGTTGCCCAGCTCAATGCAGCTTTCAACGAAGTTGGCGTGGTGGTTGTCACTCGCAACCTCGGCCTGACGGTGGAACAGTCCACCGAACTGCGCGGAAAGATGCGTGAAGCCGGCGCTTCCTACAAGGTT
>JBCBHD010000160.1:0-7272 GCA_038526115.1 Pseudomonadota bacterium
GATGAAAACGACAATGGCAAAGCCGATCGCACGCTCGGAATGATCCCTAAAGAGGGATACGGGTTTTCGCGCGTGCGATCGGCTTTGCCATTGTCGTTTTCATCATGAAGCAGTGCAACGGCATAATCGCCAGGTTTCACTCCGGTGAAGCGGATCGTCACAGTCTTGCCTGCCGGAACCACAGTGCGATGCGAAGCCGGATCCTTGCGACACCGTGGGAACACTTCTTTGTTGGTTGTCATGCAGGCGCGCACCACCCCTTCGGTCGAACGCAGGTTGGTGACGGTGATGACAACTTCATTGGCAGCGGCAGGCATGGCGAGGCTGGCAAAGGCTCCTGCAGCCAACATGCTGGCAGACTTCAGGTGGCGTGGCCTGCTTCCTTGACGATGCGCCGCGAAAGCCCGCGATCCGTCCTGCAGACGCGATCCCAGAACCGGAAGTAGAGCCCGAAATTGCATTGATATTCCTCATGATGACGCTCGTGATGGCTGGCGGTTATCAGCCCTTTTCCCAACGCAGAATGAACGACCCAGCGCGGGAAAATCTCCCATCCCATATGATTGGTTACACCCATGATCGTCGCGATGGCCAGTACCACTCCGACCATACCGATATGGATTGGGACGACAAAAACCAGAAGCGGAAAAACCACTGCGCCTGTCAGCGACTCCAATGGGTGAAAGCTCATCGCCGTCCATGCTGTTGGCGGACGGCTCTGATGATGCACCGCATGCATCTGTTTGAAGAGCGCCCGGTGGTGCATGGCGCGGTGGGTCCAGTAAAACCAGGTGTCCTGGACGAACAGGTAAATCAGCACCGACACCGGCAGATACCACAGCGGATACGCTGAAAGATCGGTATAGAGCAGCGTCCAATCGTGATGCCGCCATCCCCAAAACACGATGCCTGCCGGCGCGCCATAGATCACTGTGGCAATCAGGGACCAGCGAATTTCACGCCTGATTTGCCGATCAAGTCCCTCATAAAGGCCAGGGCGCAACTTTTGCGTCACCCAGGCGAACAGGCCACTCGAAAGGAAATAGCGCAGTGCGACCACAACCGATGTCGCGAGGCTTACGATCAACAGCGCAAGCAGAACAGGAGTGTCAGGCGGCAGCACCCGCAATCTATGGCTAGGTTCCGATATCGGCGCAATGGGGGTCAAGCGCGGCCGTGTGCCGGCGCATAGCCGTTCGTGCCAAACGTTCGACCTGAGCTTTGCGCCTTGCCGGAGCAAGCGACGTTAGCCGCGCTTGCCGAACAATTTCTGCGTCATACCCATCGGCAACGATGACCCCGCAAGCCTCTGGTTGATACGCTTCTGTCTCCAGGGGGCTTCGATCCAGACCGGGGGGCACACCCCAATAGAACCGGTCGCAAAATTCCAGGTAATCTGGCCACTTGCTATCACCCAGCAAATCGCCGCGCGCGACCTTGATTTCGACAATCACGATAAGCCCTTTAGCATCGACGCCCATCAAATCGGCCCGGCGTCCGTTCTTCAGCGGCATTTCGGAAATGCACCAGATATCGTTGCGGGCAAACAATCGCATGATTCCGCGAGCCACATCTTTTGCGGTGGTGGCTTGCGAATCAACTAAAGTGGATGTGTCGATGGGCATGCTCCATCGCTGGAACATAATGCGAACGCGGTCAAGCTTGCGTTTTGGCGGTTTGAGTTAGGCTGCCTGAGCTGTCGCGCATGTTTGCTTGACATGCGCAACAGCCAGAACGGCATTTCGCGCCGCATGGAATTCGCGCCACAAAGCTAGTGCAGGGGCGCTGGTGTCCTGACCGCGCGTGTTGATCGTGTGCAGGGCGGCAAGGCCGGGTTGCATCATCGCATCGATGTCTTCGATGCCCTGCCAAGCGAGGTCCTGCTGCCATTGGCTGCATTGTGTCAGGTGCTCCGGAAACAATGCTAGATTCTCGTCGAAGAGTTCAGGTGTAATGGAGGCCAACTCGGCCAGTCGCTCCGCTTGCGCATGCAATTGCTCCCAGCGCTCAGCCAGAGACGCTTCAGGCCAAGAAGCGTCTTGCGCGGTAACGCGCATCGCACGGGCTTGATCGGGAGTAAGGGCTGACATCGCCAAAGCGTTATAATCAAGCGCCCTTGCCGATTGGTTAAACCACTACGCTGGAGTTACATCCTACTAAGGGCATCGGCCGATTTTCACTCGGCAATCACACCATCAGGGGCTGGCGAAGCTAGAACAGGCTTGCTAAGCGCCGCGCCCAACGCGATTAAGGCGTCAGGCACCCGTAGCTCAGCTGGATAGAGCGCTGCCCTCCGAAGGCAGAGGTCACAGGTTCGAATCCTGTCGGGTGCGCCAAAACCCTAACCCGCTGGATCGTTCGCTCGCTGCTTAGCCACCAAACTTCGCGATGAGAGCGTCTGGCGAAATGTCTTCGCGTTCTCCGCTTGCGCGTGATTTCAGCTCGACCGTTCCGCGCTCGACGCCCTTTGGCCCGACGATCACCTGCCAAGGCAGGCCGATCAGATCCATAGCCGCAAACTTGGCTCCGCCGCGTTCGTCGCGATCATCATACAGCACATCGACCCCTGCAGCAGTAAGCCGTGCGTAGATTTCATCGGCGACAGCCTTGCTGGCCTCGTCACTCGCCCGAATGTTGACGATACCGACCCGGAACGGGGCCACCGCTTCAGGCCAGATGATCCCGTTGTCATCATGGGAAGCTTCGATGATCGCGCCGACCAGCCGAGAGACGCCGACGCCGTAACTGCCCATTTGCGGAGTTACGATCTCGCCATCCTTGCCTTGCACTTTAAGGCCCATCGATTCGGAATATTTCGTCCCGAAGTAAAAGATATGGCCCACTTCGATGCCACGAGCCGTGCGCAGCTTGTCGCCCAGCTCGGCTTCGGCCGCTTTGTCATGCATTTCGTCTGTCGCGGCGTAAAATTGCGTTCGTTCGGCAACAAAGGCGTCGATCGCGTTATTGTCAGCGAAATCGGGGACTTCAGGTTGGCTGCCTGCTTCCCATTCCTCATGATAGAACACGTCGCTTTCGCCATTGTTCGCGAGCAGAATGAACTCATGGCTCATGTCACCGCCAATCGGGCCGGGATCGGCTTTGGTCGGGATGGCGTGCAACCCCATCCGTGCGAACGTCCGCAGATAGGCGACATACATGCGATTATAGCTGTGACGCGCGCTGTCTATATCGAGATCGAACGAATAGGCGTCCTTCATCAGGAATTCGCGACCGCGCATCACGCCAAAGCGCGGGCGGATTTCGTCGCGGAACTTCCATTGAATGTTATAAAGTGTGCGCGGAAGATCGCGGTAGCTGTTGACCGAACCGCGCATTAGAGAAGTCACAACTTCTTCCGCTGTCGGGCCGAACAGCAAATCGCGATCGTGCCGGTCACGAATGCGGAGCATTTCGGGACCATAGGCATCGTACCGGCCCGATTCCCGCCAGAGATCCGCCGGTTGGATCGTCGGCATCAGCATTTCTATTGCGCCTGCGCGGTTCTGTTCTTCGCGAACAATCTGAGCGATCTTGTCGAGCACCCTCAGGCCCAAGGGCATCCACGCGTAGATCCCGGCAGCGGTCTGGCGCACCAATCCGGCGCGCAGCATCAACTGGTGGCTGACGATCTGCGCATCGCTGGAATCCTCCCTCAAGAGCGGGAGCACGTAGTTCGACAGTCGCATATATTCTCCTGATCCGATCCCCGATCCGGTACAAGCCTTCGCTCGGAGCGTCGCGGGCCTATTTCAGGGCTTGGAGATTGGCAACACAGGAGTGCAGCTTTCCCATAAGCAGAAAGAATGAACCGAAGTGGGTGATGATCCGTTAGAGCAAAATAAGCCGATGCATTGTTGCATGAGACCGCCGATCGGGAACAGGAGACCCACCATGATCTTGCAGACAAACCGCCCCTCTTTCGATCGCAAGCGCGCACTGGCGACGATGCTCGCTGGCGCGATAGTCTTGACCCCCGCCTCATTCGCTTCGGCTGCGGGCGGCGGCGGAGGTGGAGGCAGCGTCGGCGGAAGCAGCTCGCCCAGCGCCAGCGCCCAGCGATATGATCCAGCGGAAGAGTACCGGATCGGTCTCGCAGCGCTGAACGCGGAAGAATTCGACAAGGCTGCGAAGCACTTCAAGCGGGTGACCCGTGTCGCCCGACGCAATGCCGATGCCCAGTATCTGCTTGGCGTTTCCTACTTGCGAGGTGGCAAAGCCAAGAAAGCTCGGAAGCCGCTTGAAAATGCGGTCAAGTATGACCCTGATATGATCCTGGCCCATCGCGATCTCGCGATCGCTTACACGCAGTTGGACAGAATGACGGATGCGGAAGCGATCCTTGGGCGATTGGGCGAGCGTAGCGCGCAATGCGGTGCGGCTTGCGCGGAAAAATCCAGCCTGGATCAAGCGATCTCAGCGATCGAAGGCGCTTTGGCGGGCGGAGCGCAAGCCGCTATCGGGCCGGACATCTCTCTCCTGGCTGATGCGGCATCCGCAGATGCGCTCTATTATCAAGCCGTCGGCTTGATCAATGATGGCGACTATGAAGCAGCGTTGCGGAGACTGGATCGCGCTGCACTCGCGTTTGGCCCGCATCCTGATATCCTGACCTATCAAGGTTTCGCCAACCGTAAGCTGGCGAGATTTGGAACGGCTGAGGCCTACTACAATCGGGCGCTCTCCGTCGCGCCAGATCACCTCGGTGCGCTTGAATATTATGGCGAGCTTAAGGTCGAACGTGGCGATCTGGATGGAGCGAAAGCACATCTTGCTCGGCTGGACCAATTGTGCAGCTTTGGCTGTTATGAAGCGGAGGAACTGCGCAGTTGGATCGACAACGCCGCCACCTGATTGCTTTGGGCTGCGCTCTGGCCGCCTTTGCGGCCAGCGCCGCTGCACAACATGTTTCGCCTTTGCCTGAGAGCGGCTGGCTGGCCGACGAAGGCCGGTTGGCGGCGCTGACCATCGAGCCGGTGCTGGATCGAGAAGCTTTGGCAAATGCGGCGTTCACAAGCGCCATGGCGGACCAATATACCGACGCGCAGGATCTGCGATTTGATCTTATAGTGGGAGAATTCCTGTTCAAATCGCCGCTCTTGCTGGGCGGCCAAGCAGCCAAAGCTGGCCTGTCGTGCCATTCCTGCCATGTGAACGGGCGAGACAATCCTGCATTTCAATTTCCCGCCATTTCCGGCAAACCTGGGACTGCCGATACCACGCACAACTTCTTCAGTGAGACATTGGGCAACGGCACGTTTGACCCTGTTCCTATCCCTGACCTGACTGAGCCAGGAAAGGTCCGCCATGATATCGATAGCGAAGAACTTGAAGGGTTCATCAAGACTATTGTCGTCGATGAATTTGGTGGTTCCAACGCAGACGAAGCGCTGATCCGACCACTGGCAGCATTTGTTCGTGCGGTGCGATTATCCGGGGGGCGCACAGGAGCTTCCACCCGGTCCTTGCAGCGCGATCTGGAAGATGCTCGCATGATGGTTGAGCAAGCCCGCCGGTTGACGGCTGCCAACTCATCGGCCGTCTCGACAGTTCTTCTGGCTGGAGCGCGGGATCGGTTGTTTGTTGTTTATGAGCGGTTGTTGCCGAACAAGCACTCAAGCGAACGCGAATGGTTGGTGGAGCAATCGCGAAATCTGGGGCGAGCCCAATCGCTTTTGCGGCAAGAAAAGTCTGTGAGCGGTCAGCTTGATCAGTGGTTGGCGGATTTTGGCACAGCGCCTGACTTCACTACGGTTGAGCCGGAAAGCCTCTACAATCCGGTCATTCTCAAATCTGCGCTGACCCAATAAAGGTTCGACCCGCCCCCTTTCAGCTGGTCGCGCATCCCTGTGGCGCCCGGATCAGGCCATAGCCATACACGGGATCATGTCCTGCCGGGCCGAGGTCTGCGACGCTGTCTGCCAGCTGCTTTCGGATCGCTGATGCGCGCTGCATTCTGGCGAGCTGAGGGTCAGCCGCAATGCGCATCGTAACGAAAGGCGCGGCAAAGCTGGTGCCGGTGGCGTAGACCCGGCGCTGAGGGAGCTTGATGGCAACGTCGACACCGGGAGCGCTGAAATCAATCCGCTGTCCGCGCACAGCGTTGCGATAAACGCGGGCATTGGCATCGACAGCGGTTACCGCGATGGTTGAGGCGAAAGCCGCCGGGTAACGCACCTTCTGACGCGGGCCTGCATTGCCCGCTGGGGCAACAATCACGGCTCCAGCGCGTGCAGCATTCGCAAAACCGCGGTCGAGGATTTTGTTGTATGGCCCTGCCAGGCTGACATTGATCAACCGGACATTGTTGCTGAGCATCCAGTTGAGGCCGCGAAGCATCGAGTCCACGCTCGCCGTGTCCCCCACTTTGGTGTTCGGCGAAACCACATCGGCATGGAATACGCGCGGTGCTCGCAGCAGGCCGGAATCGTTGATCAGCGAAACGATCTGAGTGCCGTGGAGTGCTTTCTCACTCGCATTTGTTCGGGAAAAATTTGCGGTGGTGACCTTTGCTCTTGCAGGACCTACCAGCTTTGCATCGAGCACGCCGATCGGCATGCGGGTGCTGCAACCGGATTGACGCCAGCGCATCAGGCTCGGTGCATATTCGCGTGACCGTGCGCCCGATGCTTGGGCTTGCGGTACATAGGCGTGATTGACTCCTGCGGTGATGCCGGGCTCCAGCCCTTCAAGCTCGCGGATCGCTGACGCGCCATCCTGATTGGCTGGAATACGCAGTGTGAGCATGGTCAAGCCGATCCCTTCAAGATCGTCATTGGCTATCACTTTATATCCGAGCGTTGAGGCACGGCGTACCAGATTGCGCGCTTCAAGCTGGGATGGAGTAACAACCACGATCTCGCTTTCGTCGACCACGAAATCAGCGTCGGCGGAGATCTCAGCATCCTGCGGCGGATTGAGGCGAGCTGCTTGGCATCCTGACAGAGCCAGTGCGAAGGTGAGAGCGGCAGTGATGGTGCGGTTTGTCATCGGAAAATCCTGATGTGGCTGCACACAGTATCGTCAATCGAGCGGAATAGGTTCAAAATTTGCGGCCCACTGTCAGCCAAACCCGTGTTGTGTCGGTTGCGAATGTATCGGCGCGATAGTGCGATGCGGCGACGGAAAAGCGGGTTGATGCGAAAGTTACACCGGCTTCTGCACCCCATTCATCACCGTAACGGGCATTACCTTCTGCCGCGTGATACGCGTTGTATTGGAGCGCTAGGCTGGTTCCGCGCAAGGCGCCGAGTGACCCGACGCGCCATAGCGCTT
>JBCBHD010000161.1:0-7234 GCA_038526115.1 Pseudomonadota bacterium
GCCTTTACAGCGTCGCGCAGACCTTCATCAATCATGACGTCGATCACCTGCGCGCCGTTTTCGACCTGCTGCCGCGCGACTTCGACGGCGGTGGCGTAGTCATCCGCCATGATGAGCTTCTTGAACCGGGCAGAACCGGTCACATTGGTGCGCTCACCGACATTGATGAATCGGGCAGAGCTGTTTTGTTCAGTCATGGTCAGGCAGACACCACAAAGGCTTCGAGACCGGAAAGCCGCATAGCGGTCTCAGGTGAGGGAACGGTGCGAGGTGCAACGCCTTCCACCGATTTTGCAATCGCATAAATATGGGCTGGCGAAGAGCCGCAGCAACCACCCAAGATGTTCACTTGGCCATTCCTTGCCCATTCGGAAACAAGGCCTGCCGTCGTGTCAGGCATCTCGTCATATTCACCCAGTTCATTCGGCAATCCTGCGTTCGGATAGGCCATAAGCAACGTATCTGCGAGGCCCGAAAGGGATTGCACGTGCGGGCGCAGTTGATCTGCGCCGAAGCTGCAATTGAGGCCAATGGTCAGCGGATTGGCGTGACGGACTGCATACCAGAATGCCTCAACCGTGTGGCCGGAGAGATTGCGGCCCGAAAGATCCGTAAGCGTCATCGAAATCATGACCGGAACATCACGGCCAAGTTCTTCTTCAAGCTGTTTGACAGCCATGATCCCGGCTTTGGCGTTGAGAGTGTCGAACACGGTTTCGATCAGGATGAAGTCGCAGCCCCCTTCGACAAGCGCCGCCGCCTGCTCCTTGTAGACGGCAGTGAGCTCATCGAAGTCGATCTCACGGAAGCCTGGATCTTCGACATCCGGGCTCAGCGAAAGAGTCTTGTTGGTTGGGCCGATAGCTCCGGCGACAAATCGCGGTCTGCCATCTTTTGCGGCATATTCGTCTGCCAGCTCCCGAGCGATTTGACCGCTCGCAATGTTGATGGCTGCCACCTGGTCTTCCGCTGCATAGTCGGCCTGACTGATACGGTTCGCAGAGAATGTATTGGTCGAAATAACATCCGAACCCGCATCCAGATAAGCGCGCGTAATGTCCCGGATCACATCGGGCCGGGTCAGCGCCAATATATCGTTGTTACCCTTCTGATCGGCGTTCAGCCCAAGGCTGCCAACGTAATCAGCCTCAGTCAGCTTGCGCTCCTGAATCTGAGTGCCAAACGCGCCATCAAAAATCAGAACGCGCTCGGCTGCAGCGGCGCGGAGTGTCTCGCGGGCGCTCACGCTGCTTCTCCGACAGGGCGTTTGCCGAGCATGTGGCAGATGGCATAGCTCAGTTCGGCGCGGTTGAGCGTGTAGAAGTGGAACTTGCGCACGCCGCCTGCATACAGCTTGCGGCACAGTTCTGCCGCGATGGTGGCGGATACAAGCTGACGAGCCGCTGGCCTTTCGTCCAACCCTTCGAACAAACCTTCCATCCAGCCAGGAATCGCTGTCCCGCACATGCCCGACATACGCTGGACAGCGGCGAAGCTCATCACCGGCATGATGCCAGGCACGATCTCGGCATCAATGCCCGCTGCCGCCGCTTCATCGCGGAAGCGGAAAAAGCACTCAGGATCGAAGAAGAACTGCGTGATCGCCCGGTCAGCACCAGCATCGAACTTCGCCTTCAAGTTGGCGATGTCAGTCTGCGCGTCAGGCGAGTCCGGGTGGACTTCTGGATAGGCTCCGACAGAAATCTCGAAATCGGCAACCTTCTTCAGGCCGGCGATCAATTCGGCTGCGTTGGCATAGCCGCCGGGATGCGGCGTGTATTGCGAAGCACCGTCAGGCGGGTCACCGCGAAGCGCAACGATGTGTCGGATGCCTTCTGCCCAATAGTGGCGGGCAACCTCGTCCACTTCCTCACGTGTAGCGTTCACGCAAGTTAGATGCGCTGCGGCAGGGATGTTCGTTTCGTTCTGGATACGAACCACCTGCTCATGCGTCCGCTCCCGCGTGGTGCCACCCGCGCCATAGGTAACGGAAACAAAACGCGGCCCCAAAGGTGAAAGCGTCGCCACGCTGTTCCACAGCGTTTCAGCCATCTTGTCCGTTTTCGGCGGAAAGAACTCAAAGCTGATATCAATGTCGCCGGGGAGATCCGAGAAAAGCGGCGCGCCTAGGGCGGTCTTCGCTTCCTGGAGCTGATCGAGAGTCGGGGTCATGCTGATTGCTCTTTGGCAGGGTTGGGAGACTGTGATGAAGGGAGATCGCGTCGCTGACCGATCCAGATTTTGACAACAAGCTTACCTTCGTCGAGCGCAATTGGCGTGCGAGAGGTGAAGCCGGATTGCCGCAGGAGATCGCGCAATTGGCGGTCAGAGAAGCCAAGCCGTGCATGTTGATGGCGGGTGCGCAGTTCTTCGTGATCGTGCGCGGCAAAGTCTACAATCGCGACTCTGCCACCAGGCCGCGTCACGCGCGCAGCTTCAGCGAGAGGCGGCGCGGGGTCTTGGGCGAAATGAAGCACTTGGTGCAGGACGACGGTATCAAAGCTGGCAGCGGGGAACGGCAAATCACCAAAGTCGCCTTGCACCAGTTCTATTTGCGCGGTCGGCAAATGCTGGAGCTTGGCGCGGGCAATCCGAAGCATTTCAAGGTTCTTGTCGAGCGCGACAACATGCTCGGCATGATCGGCGAAAAGTTCGGCAATGCGCCCTGTACCGGTACCGATATCCAACACATTGCCGAGCGGCGCGTCACCGAGAGATTCCAGCAGTCGACCTTCGACTTGTGCATCGGCGCTGTGCAGAGCGCGCAGCTCATCCCAATCACCCGCATGTTGCGCGAAGTAGCTTTCCGCAGAGGCTTCGCGGGCGTCGCGGATCGAAGCGAGCCTGCGCCTGTCATCCTCACACGTCTTCGCGAACTCGGCATTCTCCAGCTCGGCTGTCGCCAGCAACCGATCAACAGCGGCAACAATTGGATTGGCCTCTTCCGCACCGCTGGTCGAACGCAAGAACACCCAACTGCCTTCACGCCGTCGTTCGGCAAGACCGGCATCACACAAGATGCCGACATGACGCGAAACACGAGGCTGGCTTTGACCTAACACCTGTGCCAATTCGCCGACGGCAAGCTCCATGGTCGAAAGCAGCCGCGCTATGCGTAGCCGTGTCGGGTCAGCCAAAGCTTTAAAGATCGCGTCGATCACCATCCACACCACATATAAAGATATTTTTATATGTGTAAATGCAGGTGATGAAGGATCGGTTGATGCATCATTCCCGATGGCTATGCGGGAAGCGACCTCTCGGTTAGAGCAGTCGTCATCTAACGGATGGGTCCGCAACTATGATACTCGGCTGCTGCTATTTCCCGGAACACTGGCCAGAAGACCAATGGGCAGACGATGCCCGGCGTATGGCAGAGATGGGCCTGCGGTTGGTGCGGATCGGAGAATTCGCATGGAGCCGGATTGAACCTGAACCGGGCCGGTTTGATTGGGACTGGCTGGATCGAGCGATCGAAACACTGCACGCGGCGGGTTTGGAAATCATGCTCTGCACGCCTACGGCTACACCGCCCAAATGGCTGGTCGATCGCATGCCAGAAATGGTGGCGATCGATGAGAACGGCAGGCCCCGCGGATTTGGTTCGCGGCGACATTATTGCTTCTCACATCGGGGGTATCGTTCCGAGTGCGTCAGGATAGCGAGAGCACTGGCCGAACGCTATGGCGCTCACCCTGCAATCAAGGCTTGGCAAGTCGACAACGAATATGGCTGTCACGACACTGTGCTGAGCTTTTCCGAAAGCGCGGCCGCGGCATTCAGGCAGTGGCTTGCGCAGCGCTATGACACAGTCGGGACCCTCAACACTGCCTGGGGTAATGTCTTCTGGAGCATGGAATACCGCTCATTCGAAGAGATAGACCCGCCCCATCTGACCGTAACCGAAGCCAATCCCGCGCATTGGCTCGATTATCGCCGCTTCGCTTCAGATGAAGTCGCAAGCTTTAATCGCGAACAGGTCGAGGTTCTTCGCGAGTATTCACCGGGCCGCGATATCACGCACAACTTCATGGGGTTCTTTACGGAATTTGATCACCACGCGGTCGGGCGCGACCTCGATGTCGCGACGTGGGATTCTTACCCGCTCGGCTTTCTTGAACAATTCTGGTTCTCTGATGAGGAAAAGAACCAGTATCTCAGGCAGGGTCACCCCGATATCGCCGCTTTCCATCACGACCTTTATCGCGGTTGCTCCAAAGGGCGATGGGGCATCATCGAACAGCAACCGGGACCGGTAAACTGGGCTCGCTACAACCCCGCTCCCCTGCCCGGCATTGTCAAGCTTTGGACGCTTGAGGCGATGGCGCACGGAGCCGAATTCACAAGCTATTTCCGATGGCGGCAGGCGCCGTTTGCGCAAGAACAGATGCATGCCGGATTGCTCAGACCTGATAGCAAGGATGCGCCAGCCGCCAATGAAGTGCGCGAGGCAGCGCAGCTGATCAAGGATCTCGGACCGCAGGAAGCAAAACAGGCACCGGTCGCAATTGTGTTCTCATATGAGGCAGCATGGGCTTGCTGCATCCAGCCTCAAGGCCAGAGCTTCCGGTATCTCGAATTGGTCTATGAATGGTACTCAGCTGCGCGGAAGCTGGGCCTTAACGTCGACATAATTGCGCCGGGAATAGAGGTGCTCGACTACAAGATCGTCTTGGTCCCGACCCTGCCGATTGTTCCCGACGATTTCATAGATCCAGCGCTGATCTATCTCGAGAATGAGGGGGCCAAGTGCCTCTTCGGACCGCGCTCAGGCAGCAAGACGCAGAGCTTTCAGATACCACAGGGCCTCCCGCCTGATGAACTGTATTCCTTTTTCCCGCTCACGGTCAGTCGCGTTGAAAGCTTGCGTGATGGGGCTGAACTGCAAGGTGAAGGCTGGACAATCCCTCGCTGGTTCGAACACGTTGAGACCGATCTCGAACCAGAATTCAGCCTGAAGGATGGACGCGGCGTCGTCTTCAAGCAAGATGGATACCGCTATTGCGCAGGCTGGCCCGACCAAAACCTGTTGCGCATTCTCATTGAAACAATGGCTCGCGAGACGGGCGTCAAAACTCAGGCACTTCCCGAAGGAGTTCGCCTGCGCGAAACCGCAAATCATGTGTTTGCTTTCAACTACTCGTCTAAACCCGTCGATACTCAACCGCTGGATTTTGGGGAGCCTCTCATGGGCACCGCCAAAATCATGCCAGCGGGATGTGCTGTCTGGACAAAGCAGGCCTGACCGCTAGGGACCGCCCGGCCATGAGCGACACACGGACTTACGCCATTATTGGCTGCGGCATGATGGGCCGCGAGCATATTGCCAATCTGGCGCTGGTTCCGGGCGCGGAGCTGGTGGCGATTGCCGATCCAGATGCGGGATCACGCGAGCTGGCTCGGGCGCATGCAACGAAGCTGGGCCAATCCATCCGTTGCTTCGATGACAATGCGACCATGCTGACCGAAGCGAAGCCGGATGCGGTCATCGTTGCCTCACCGAACTTTACCCATTTCGATGTCGTGCGCCCGATCATGGAGACCGGCGCAGCGGTGTTGCTGGAAAAGCCGATGTGCACCACAGTGGCCGATGCTCAAGCCTTGAGAAAGGCGGCACACGAATATCGAAACCTGTTCTGGGTCGGCCTCGAATACCGCTACATGCCGCCGGTCACCTCCTTTATTGAGAGAGTCCACTCAGGCAAGGCGGGCGATCTCAAGATGCTGGCTATCCGCGAACATCGTTTCCCGTTTCTCGAGAAAGTCGGCGATTGGAATCGCTTCAATCGCAATACGGGTGGAACTCTGGTCGAGAAGTGCTGCCACTTCTTCGACCTGATGCGGCACATTCTGCGCGATGAGCCGGTGCGTGTCTTTGCGAGCGGCGGGCAGGATGTGAACCATCTTGATGAGCGCTATGATGGCGAAGTGCCGGACATAATCGACAACGCATTCGTTACGCTTGAGTTTGTTGGCGGAGCGCGGGCCGTGCTGGATCTGTGCATGTTCGCGGAAGGATCAGAGCAGCAAGAAGAAATTAGCGCTGTCGGCCCGCTTGGGAAAATGGAAGTCAAACTGCCTGTCGGTGAAGTCACCTGGTCACCGCGCGACAAATCGGGGCCGTTTGTCACCCATGTAGAAACCCCGCCAGATGCCTTGGCCGCCGGCGATCATCACGGGGCAACCTATTTTCAACAGCGCGATTTCCATGCGGCGCTTGTCAATGGAACTCCGCCATTGATCACAGCGCGCGATGGCTATCGATCTGTGGTTATCGGTGCGGCAGCGCAGCAGAGTATTGCCACAAGCCAAGTGGTCGAAATTGAGTTTAATGACGAGGATTGAACGTGCTTGAGACAATGCCTCCGGTCGGATTCGGCCTCTGGAAAATCCCACAGGACGACACCGCTTCTACGGTTTTGGAAGCCATCAAGGCTGGGTATCGCCATTTTGACAGCGCCGCTGATTACGCCAATGAAGCGCAGACCGGTGATGGCCTAGCACGGGCAATTCAGAGCGGGCTCGTGAAGCGGGAGGAGCTGTGGATCACATCGAAGCTCTGGAACACCTTCCACGCGCCTGAACATGTCGAAATGGCGTGCCGCAAGACGCTGGAAGACCTGCAACTTGAACAACTCGATCTCTACCTGATCCACTTTCCCATCGCGCTTGAGTTCGTTCCTTTCGAGACCCGCTATCCCCCTGAATGGGTGCACGATCCCGATGCCGCCGAGCCGCGGATGCACAAGGCTCGCATCCCGCTGCATGAAACATGGGCAGCGATGGAGGCTCTGGTCGACAAAGGCCTCGTGAAGCGCATTGGCGTGTGCAACTACAACTCCGCGCTAATCCATGATCTAATGACCTATGCGCGGATCAAACCCGCGATGCTCCAGATTGAGGCCCACCCGTATTTGACGCAGGAAAAGCTGGTTCGGTTGGCAGGCGACTATGGCATTGACGTCACCGCCTTCTCCCCGCTCGGCGCGCAGAGCTATTTCGAACTCGATATGGCGCGCAAGGAAGAGAGCCTGCTGGAAACCGCCCCTGTCATGGTCGCCGCTCAAGCGCATCGAAAGAAGCCAGCGCAGGTATTGCTTCGTTGGGGTGTGCAACGGGGGACTTCTGTGATCCCCAAGACGACCAAGCCAGAGCGGATGCAGGAAAACCTCGACCTGCGACAATTCGAAGTCGTCGATGGCGAGGTTTTCCTGCATCCGCTCTGGCTTGGTCG
>JBCBHD010000162.1:0-7224 GCA_038526115.1 Pseudomonadota bacterium
AAACCTTGAACACACGCGGATAGGGACTGGCCAGGTCGGAGACTCGATCAGGTTTTCCTTGAGCTACGACACCGAGGACGCTGGACCTCCAACGATTGCAGGCAAATTCGCCGCGAGTGACCCGACCAGTCGGGGAACCGCTCAGATGATGAAACTGTACCTTCACGAGGTCGGCTTCTTCCGCGACGTAGCAGCCAGACTTCCCATCAGAACGCCCCGCCCCATCTACGCAGAAATCGCAGATGACAACGGCGATTTCGTCCTGTTGATGGAGGATCTCGGCCCGGCAAGACAAGGTGACCAATTGTCGAGCTGCAGTCTGGACGATGCGCGCCACGCGATCTGTCAGGCCGCAAATCTGCACGGCCCAAGCTGGAATGAGACCAGCATCATCGACGCCGAATTCATCCAGCCCAACCCTCAGATTTCGGCTATGATCGCGGCGCTCTATCCGCAATCGACCGACACATTCGCTGAGCGATACGCAGATGAAATCCCCGACAACCTGATGGCGATTGTCAGGCGGTTGGGTGAGTTAACAGAGCCGCTTTTCAGCTTGGCGAAGGACTGCAAGTGCTTGGTCCACGGAGACTTCCGGCTCGACAATATGCTGTTTGATATTCGGGGCGGAGAGGAACCCATTGCGATTGTCGACTGGCAGACCCTGAGACCGGGCGATGGCGCGGAAGACATCGGATATTTCATGGGAGCCGGAATTGGCTCGAAACTGCGACGCAGCGCCGAAAACGAACTGCTCGATCTCTATTGCGAACAAATGCTGTCACATGGCGTCCCGACAACACGCGAGAGCATTGAGCGCGGTTACAGATTGGGCGCATTGCAAGGTGTTTCCACCGCCGTATTCAGCGCAGCCAATGTAGTCCGCACAGAGCGCGGCGATGCCAACTTTCTTTCGATGGCAATGGGCGCACTGGAACTGGTCCATGACACGGGCGCACTCGCATTGGTTGAGGAGGCATAATTGCTGAGCAAAGGTGACGATTTTCCCGTCCATCAGACACCTGAACCGATTGCTTATCCCGGCAGCGATCGCAATTTCTATGATCGCTATTTCTTCAATGGCTATTCGCCTGATGGCGAAACTTTCTTCGCGGCAGCGTTTGGCGTCTATCCCGTCCTAGATGTTGTTGATGCACATTTCTGCGTGGTTTGCGATGGCATCCAGTATTGCCTTCATGCGTCGCGCAGACTTGGCGCAGAGCGGATGGAACTCAGTTGCGGCGGGATTGCGATCGAAATCCTGGAACCGCTCAATCGATTGCGCCTGCTGGTCGAAGGTGAAGGTCTCGCCGCCGACATTACCTTCGAAGGACGCGCTTTCCCCATCGAAGAACCGCGTTTCACCTGGAGGCGTGGTCCGCGCGTGATCATGGACTACACGCGGATGACACAAAATGGCCGTTACAGCGGCTGGATCAGCGTGGACAATGAAAAGGTCGAACTGGATTCGGGCACGGTCGGAACACGCGATCGGAGTTGGGGTCTCCGTCCGGTTGGGAAGCCTGGTCCACAGCAACCTCAAGTGGTCCCACAATTCTTCTGGCAGTGGACGCCGATCAATCTGCCTGATCGCAGCGTATTCTTTCATTTGAACGCGCATCCGGATGGATCGGCCTGGAACACACGCGCCGTGATTGCGCCCGATGGATCAAATGGAAATGATCACAAGGAAACCCACGATGCGGAGCTTTCGTCGACACTGATTGCTGGTTCGCGGTGGCCATCCAACAGCCAGCTCCGGATCGGTGAGGAGCAGTTTTCTCTTGAACCCATAGCCCGGTTCCAGATGCGGGGGCTCGGTTATACCTCCCCCATATGGGGGCATGGGCTCGACCATGGAGATCTGGAAGTCGAGCGTGAGGATATCGACCTATCCGAAATTGATCCCGCACGACCCGACAATCTGCATGTCCAAATGCTGTGCCGTGTAACGGATAACGCAGGATCGAGTGGCCTGGGTGTGTTTGAACAACTCGCCATCGGGGAATACGCCCCTCTTGGCCTGACAGGATTAGCCGCCCCCGGATGACAAATCGCGCCGCTCTAGATTGTATGGGTGATGCTGGTTTCAGCACCTTTCCACTGCATTGGCGGAAATACGACTTCCGCGCGGCCTATTCGGGTGCGTCTTTGATCGAGTCCACAAACTCTCGTGCAGCCGTCATCATGCCTTCATATCGCCCAAACGCCAGCCCATCATTTCGATTGCAAAGCGCTACGACACCAAAATCACGCTCCACGAAACGCGCGTAATGCGCGTTGAAGCCAACCCAGCCACCGCTGTGTTGGAGCAAAGTCTCGCCTTCATCTGTGCGACTGACATTGATTCCGAAAGCATAGCCTGTTTCAGATTGGCCTTCTCCGCCTGACAGGTCTGAGTTCGCAACATAAGGCGTGTGCAGTTTGGCGATGAAATCCCTGCCACCGGGGAAATCACCGCTCGCAAGTACATGATCCCATTTTGCCATATCAGCGAGCGTCGTGTGCACTCCCCCATCTCCGACCCAATCAAGATTGGTCATTCCGATCGTCAGCGAGCCGTCTTCGTGCGCTGTGTGACCGAGTGCGCGATTTGGCACTATCTCGCGGACGTTGTCGTAGAAAAACGTATCTACCATCCCGGCTGGTCCGAATATCTCCGCATTGGCAAATTCACGCAGAGTCTTTCCACTCACCCTTTCAACGACTTGTCCAAGCAGGAAATACGCGAGGTTTGAGTAATTGAACCCGGCGCCAGCCTGATGTTCAAGCGGCTTGGTCGCAACGGCAGCGTAGAACTGTTCGGTTGTCCAATAGTCCTGATCACCAAAGCGAAAATTCTCGCCAGGCCGAACTTCGAAGCCGCCGTAATCTCCCATCCCGCTGATGTGGTGAACCATCTGGCGGATAGTGACAGTCCGTTCGTATTCGGTGAGATCGGGTAGATAGGTGCGGACATCAGCATCCAGATCAAGCTCGCCCCGCTCAGCCAGAATCGCGATCGCAGCCGCTGTGAACTGCTTGGACACCGAAGCGATGCGGAAAACTGTGTCGCTCGTGATAGGAGCGCCATGTTCAAGATGCGCCATGCCGTAGCCGCGCTCAAACAGAAATTCGCCGCCTCGGGTTATGCCGACTGCGCATCCGGCGGATCGCGTGTTATCGAAAGCCGAAAAAACCGCATCGAGCTTTTCAGCTGGCGTTTGCGCAGACACTGGAGCGCTTACCATGACAGCCGCTGCGCCTGCTCCAACAAAAATGCGAGATAATCCGGACATCACCTTTCCCTCCAAGCCGATGTCCAACATTCAAACGCGGCAATTTCAGGTGCGCAACGGCCTACTCGATCAAACGTCGACTGGCGCAGATCAAAAGTCGATCTTCACCTTCACTTCGGCACCATTTGCGTCCCAGCCGCCTACACCCTTCTTGATGACATTCGCCTCTGCTTCAACATTGTCGGAGAGTTTCACGCGGGCGCGGGGGATCGCGCTGCCAAATTCACCGGGTTCATCTGCAGGACCATAGCTTGAATAAACCCTCTGATCAGTCGCCCCCTCGCCGCAAACGATGATTGCGTTGTCTAGCGGGTTCGGATCGCTCGCGATGCACTCCTGCGCTTCGGGCCTTGGCGCCAGTCGCGTGAGATCGACAACAATTGTGCCATCCGCCCGTTCCGTAACGGCAGGCAGGCTCTCAGATGCTTGCTCAGGTGAACCAGCGGTAACCTCAACCGCAAGCGGTTCAGCGGGCAGTTCGGCTGAAGGCGCATCCTGCATTCTTGCCTCTGTTCAATCGAACTCGAAACCGGCAGCTTTGGCTTCCGCGATAACCTCATCGCCGGTTTTCATCGGACTTTTCTGCGCGAGATCATACCAGTCAGGTTTTTCATCGACGAAGATTTGCTGGAGAATCCCCAGTCCCTTCGGAACATCGAACAAACCCGCCAGATAGCTGGTATGACCGGTGGGCGTGAATTCGTACCAAAGGTTAGAGCCACAGGTCTTGCAGAAGGCGCGTTCCGCCCAGTCGCTGGATTTGTAGATCCCGATATTCTCGCGCCCGGTGATATCGGCGCTGTCGCCGCTTAGGCCGCCCAGGAACGTTCCCGACCAGCGCACGCACATGTCACAATGGCAGATGTCCACCAGCGGGCGTGTGCCGTGGAGCGTAATGGTCACCGCGCCGCACAGGCAACGCCCATTTATCGGTTCAGCAAGCTTCTCCGCCACGGTGCCATCGTCGACCCCAAACAGTTCATCGCTCATTGTCTGACTCCGATTGGTCTGGCGTTAAAGGGGAACTCCCGGCTCATGCTTGGCCGTGCGGATCGTTAGTGACGTCTTGACGCTATCGACATTGGGCGCAGGCGTCAGTTTGCTCGTGAGAAACTCCTGAAAACTCTGCAAATCTTGGCTGACGATTTTCAGGATGAAGTCGATTTCCCCGTTCAGCATGTGCACTTCGCGCACTTCGGGCAGCTCGCGCATGGCCTCTTCGAATTCGCGCAAAGAGCTTTCGGCCTGACTTTTCAGGCTGACCATTGCGAAAACCGTTATGGCAAAGCCCAGTTTCGAAGGGTCAAGATCCGCGTGATAGCCGCGAATAACTCCGTCATCCTCAAGCCCGCGCACCCGGCGAAGACAGGGAGGAGCCGTCAGCCCCACCCTTTGTGCGAGTTCGACATTGGTAACTCGACCTTCTGCCTGAAGCTCTGAAAGGAGGCGTTTGTCGATTTCGTCCAGGTTGGCCATTTGGCGCACACTCCAGAAACTTGGTTTTTAAAATGCGGCGCAATCGGTCACGCAGCAACAATAGAACGTAAGAACATGCACACTGATAGGCGTGCGTGAACAATAATATTATGTGTGACAGCAATTGTCCCGCTTTGCAACGCACTCGAAGTGATACCCTGTGACAAATGCGTAGGGCTGGTACAGCTTCGCGGAATCGGTCCGCATTGTGCGGATTGTCGGCGTTCGCCCTGGAGACACAGACCCGCAAATGTTCTTTGATGATCGCCTTGCGACAGTGCTGCGCCAACGGAGCGACAGCGAGGCGAGCATCCGCACGCAATACCGCCAGCTGCTGGACATTCTGGGCAATCGCAAATTCGCACCCACGGATGAACGCAGTCGCTCGCTAGAAGCCTCCGCCTGGCTTCGGATGGATTCTCTGGCGGACCGGATCCCAGCCGATGAACGGGCCGCCATGATTCGCGAACCGGGTTGGCGATTGCGCAGCGCTGATCTGACCTCACATCTCGCGGATTACGAGCCTGAAGTTGCCTCGGCCGCGCTCAACCGGGCGCAATTGTCAGAAGAAGACTGGTCAGCCCTCATTCCACGTCTTCCCGTGCGGGCGCGAGGATTTCTAAGACTTCGGCGGGATTTGCCGGTCGATACGGATAATCTCCTGGATCGTCTGGGGGTGTATGATCGAGGCCTGCCTTCTCCAACTTCCGGCCCATATTCCGGGCCGTACACGCCTCCACCGCCCCATCGCAGCGACGATGAACTTGTGCCGGGAGAAGCGGTCCAATCAGCTCGGTCGAACGCTCAAAACGACGAATTCAGATCCCAAGAACCCAGCGCACCATCAGCGCCCGCAATTCCCGATCCCACGGAAACCGGTCGGAGCGAAATCTCGGCGCTGGTAGAACGGATTGCACAGTTTCGGCGCACCCGTGACGTAGAAGCTGCCGAGGCCGAACTTTCTCCCCGCCTACCGCTCGATGAAGATGCATCGCTGCCCAAACGGCGGATTGCGGCCTTCGGCTTTGTTGCCGATGCCGCCGGTCGAATAGAATGGGCAGACCGCGAGGCGGCAGCCATGGTGATCGGAACAAAACTGGTCGCGCCGCGAATGCTTGGCGCGGTCGAGCACGAAAACAGTTTCGAGCGCGCTTTCGCGCGCCGCCAGCCTGTCGAACAGTGCGAAATTGAGCTTGCTGGCGCACAGGCAATTTCAGGCGAATGGACAATTGATGCCCAACCTCGATTTGCCGATACTGGACACTTCGCAGGATATATTGGCCGGTTTCGCCGACCAGCGGCGTTTGGCTCCGAAGCCGACGATCGTGCCGCGAAGGAGGCCGATCGCATTCGTCAGTTGCTGCATGAACTGCGCACTCCCATAACAGCCGTTCAAGGCTATGCCGAGGTGATCCAGCAACAATTGTTCGGCCCGGCTCCGCACGAATACCGTGCGCTGGCCGCCGCAATCGCAGCCGATGCGGCACACATCCTCGCCGGGTTTGAAGAGCTTGATAGGCTCGCAAAACTCGAAACCAGAACTGTCGAGATCGAGCCGGGCGAAACCAATCTTTCCGATCTGACAGCCCGCACAATCGCACAGCTTGCACCAGTCCTTAGCCCGCGCATGGCGGGTGTCGAACTGGTTGGCGATTCTGCTTCACCATTATCTGTCGCGATTGATCCTGAAGAAGCAGAAGCCCTCACCTGGCGCTTTCTCGCAACTCTGGGAGGCGGATGCGCGTCCGGGGAAATGCTGACCTGCACGATCGGTAATGGTGATAGCATGGCCCGGCTCACCTGCGACTTGCCAGAACAACTGGCAGCGGAGGATGATATTTTCTCAGCCGATGCGAAACCGGTTGCCAACAGTGTAAACACCGGGCCGTTTGGTGCTGGCTTCACCTTGCGCCTTGCGCGGGCCGAAGCACGCAGCGCTGCTGGAGATCTTACTCGCGAGGATGATCGACTGGTGCTGCGTTTGCCTCTCTTGACCGTTGGAGACACCCTGCCTAGCCAAACACAAGAAGGCGATGGCGGGTGAAAACCCCAGTTCGCCTTATGGTGGATCACTCCTTGGTAACGGCTTTGCTTTAGTCCGCGTCCAGGGGATTGCTTGGGGCTAGGGGTAAAGGCGATTTCGACGGGTTCGATGCTCAATCCACCTGCGCGTGATGCCAAGGCACAATTCGCGTCCGGTTTCGGGCAGCGGGTGCTGCTGACCGTCGACACCGAAGAAGAATTCGATTGGGATGGGCCGTTCAAACGCGAAGGCTTCGGGCTGGAGCATGTCCGGGAAATCAGCCGATTCCAGGCCTTTTGCGAAGAGCTCGGCGCGAGCCCTGTCTATCTGGTAGACTGGCCGATTGCGACAGATCCCCAAGCGATCGAGATTATTGGCGATGCAATCGCCCGCGGCAAAGCGGAAGTCGGCGTTCAGCTTCATCCCTGGGTCAATCCGCCATTCGAT
>JBCBHD010000163.1:0-7154 GCA_038526115.1 Pseudomonadota bacterium
ACCTGGAAAGACCGCAATACTGGTGAGCGGCAAGAACGGACAGAGTGGCACACTGTCGCGATCTTTTCCGAAGGGCTCGTCAACGTTGTAGAAAACTACCTCAAGAAGGGCTCAAAAGTCTTTGTCGAGGGACAATTGCAGACCCGCAAATGGCAAGATCAGCAAGGCAATGATCGGTACTCCACCGAAGTTGTGCTGCGCGGCTACAACGGCACTTTGACCATGCTTGATGGCGCCGGTGGCGGCGGCGGAATGGGCGGCGGTGGCCGGTCCGGCGGCGGAAGTTATGGTGGAGGCGGCAATCAGGGCGGCAGCTCTGCTGGCGGTTGGAATCAAGGTGGAGGCGGTTCTGGCGGAGGATCCGGTGGGGGCCAGGGCGGCGGCTACGACGATCTGGACGATGATATTCCGTTTTGATTGGTCCTTACGGATTCAAGGGGTCGGGGCTTCGTGCGGGTGCACGGAGCCCTTTTTTGTTGTTCTTACCAAAATGTTAAAACATCTTGACATTCTATCGAATATGTCTAACTCTTTTTACATTCAGCAAGGAGTTAGTTCGTGTCCAAAATCACCTATCAAACTCGAATGCGATGGCTTGCAGTGCTTTGTGCTGCTGCGACAATCATTTATGGCATCTCGGTCGGCTACCTGACACGCCTTGGGGGACCGGGAGAGTACTTCTGGATCGTCTTCCCTGCCCTTTTGGTTTTAAGTCTCGGGCTGTTCGCATTGGTTTGGCAATGGTGGGAGAGGCTGGACGACGTGCAGAAGGGCGGCCACCTCACTAGCTGGTATTGGGGCGGCTGCGCTGGTGCATTTGTATTCATAGTATGGTTGATAGCCGCCCGCGAGCAGCACAGCGATTTTGGGCTCGGAGCGGCCACTATGTTTGGCATTCAGTTTGTGGGCTTCGCACTTGTGTGGCTTGTCTGGAAAGTTCGTGGATTGGGCGCATCGGAGTGAAGAATCGGCTCCGCGAAGAGCGGAAGGCGAGAGGGTTGAACCAATCCGACCTTGCCGATGCGCTCGAGATTTCGCGCCAGACTGTCATCGCCATTGAAGCCAACAAATACGATCCTTCACTACCGATCGCGTTTCGAATGGCCGCGTTCTTTGATGTCCCGGTAGAAGAACTGTTCTTCAACCCGTGGAAGAAACCCGCAGACTAGCCCTTTTTCAGTGCCGCTAGGGCCTCGGCTAGCGGTCCGCTGGGCGCACCTTCATCGCTGATTCCGGCCTGCCTGCGCACCTGGTCGGCATTTGGACCTTCAGCATAAGGATCTATGGCAAGCCCGAGTGTTTGCGCGATCGCTTCTCCCAGGTCGAAAGTGTCACCTGAGAATTCGATCTCGTCGCTGTCTTCAAGCTCCAGTTCGACTTCGATCTCACCTTCATCTGTAGTCCTGGACTGCAGTGTCGTTTCCCGCACGAACCGCAGATTGATCGGCTCGTCGATCATTACCGGGAATTCGTCGCTCGAAACAGCGCAAAGTTGGATGATCGCCGCTCTCATGCTGCCAGTTGCGTAGACTACGGCCTGCCGTTCTTCCAGCGCAACCGAAGCGGTCAGTTGCGCTATCTCCGCCAGCCCAAACCGTGCAGCTAAAGCCGCGCGCTCCGCGTCTGTGGCCTCAATCAGCAGCGCGTCTGCGGGCACAGGCCTTACTTTGACAATGCGGGAGAGTTCAGGCGTGCTCACCAGATTCCGCTCGCCTTCATGATCTCATCATCGCTGAAACCGGCAAGTCGCTCAGACAGCGCCATCAGCTTATCTGCTACACCTTGGGCGCCTTTGGCTTCATCCTGGCTCTCGGTGAAGGTGACATTACGTGTTACCGCCTTGATCAGCTTATCACGATCTTTCTCGTTCAGAGCACTGCGATAGGCACCCAGTCTTCCGCCAAGCACGCTCATCAGTTTGCCTACGCGTTTGCCCACCACGACATCGTTCACGCCGAACTCGCGCAGCTGCCCGTCCATGTCTTCGACAAACAGCTCTGCCAGAAGTGCGCTTTCTGCGCGTAGATCGGATGTTTCGACCCGCACCATTACCGTGCACAATATCGCGGTAATCAGATCAAATCGCCCGCCTACTGTGTCAGCAACTCCGCAGTCCGCATAGAATGATGGTTCGCGCGCCAGCTCAACCACGCGGTGCCATAGCGGGCGAACGGCCTCGCGCGGATCGGGTGCAGTTCCAAGCAAGCGGGAAATGAAGGACATTGTGCGGATCTTCTTTCAAGACAAAACACGGTACTACGGTGTGAGCCTAACCAACGGAGTTGCGCGATGTTCCGCCGCATTCAGCCACAATTCAACTCATTCACCCCAGCTGCATGGTGCAGCGGCGTTGCAAGGGCGGGCGCACGCCCTTAAAGCCCTCTCGACGAAATATAGTGCGCGCACCGTGCACAGCAATGGATGGGAATTGGAAGCTTTGTTGAAAGCGATGGAAACCACCTTTGGGAAAAGGCGCAAAGCTTGGGTGGCAGTTGCCCTGCTCGGTTCAGCGATCGGGCTATCGGGATGCTCATCTATTCGCGAATCGCGTGGGTATGTAACGGATCAGGTGCTGCTCCAGTCGGTCCAACCCGGCATTGACAATCAGCGCTCTGTCGAAGGAACACTCGGCCGGCCAACTTTCACAAGCCAGTATGGCGAGCCGACTTGGTATTATGTTTCGAGTGTGACCGGGCGTCGACCGTTCGTGAGGCCACGTATCCGCACGCATGGCGTGCTTGCGGTTAAGTTCGATGCCGAAGGCAATGTCGCATCTGTTGATCGTAGCGGTGTTGACAAAGTGGTGTTCCTTCAGCCTGATCGTGACAAGACGCCCACCCTCGGCCGAGAGCGCGGCTTCCTTGAAGATCTGTTTGGCAATATCGGTCAGGTCGGAGCGCCTGGTGCTGGCGCAGGTGGCCCATAGTTGGGGTTGAACTTGATCGTCGTTAGTCAGCGCCCATATCGCGCACCATGACAAACTCACATGACAGCCATGGCCTGACCCAATGGCACGGGACCACTATTGTTGGGATCAAGCGCGGGGACAGCACGGTTATCGCTGGTGATGGCCAAGTGTCGATGGGCAACACCGTGATGAAGCCAAATGCGCGCAAAGTCCGCCGGATCGGCGAAGGCGGTAAGGTTGTTGCTGGGTTCGCTGGAGCAACCGCCGATGCATTCACTCTGTTCGAGCGCCTTGAGAAAAAGCTTGAGCAGTATTCCGGCCAATTGCTGCGCGCCGCAGTGGAGCTCGCGAAAGACTGGCGAACTGACAAATACCTACGCAATCTTGAAGCGTTGATGATCGTTGCAGATGAAGAAACGCTTTTGGTGCTGACCGGCAATGGTGATGTGCTTGAACCTGAGGCCGGGATCGCCGCAATCGGTTCAGGTGGAAACTATGCACTAGCCGCAGCTCGCGCGCTTGCGGAATATGAAGAAGACGCAGAAACCATCGCTCGCAAAGCGATGGGCGTAGCGGCAGACATTTGCGTGTTCACCAACGGCAATATAACGCTCGAAAAGGTCTGATCCGAAGCACCGACCCGGCTGCATGTGGTTAGGACAAAGCACGAGCTGGGGGCGATGGGCGCGCAAATCAGAAATGGTCAGATCCACGATGGCAAGCTAACCCATATTCAGCTTTTGCGGGCGCTTTCTGGACTGATCGTTGTGATCAGCCATGTCGGCTGGGGTTTTGCCGATCATGTCGGCGATGGACTGGGATTTGAGCTCGGCGCTAATCTCGCCGGTAACGCCGCCATCATGGTGTTCTTCCTGATCTCTGGGTACATCATGGTCGTGTCTTCCGGCCCCCTGTTTGGTGATGCTCAGGGCCGCAGAATATTCTGGGTCCGGCGTATTTTGCGTGCGATGCCACCTTACTGGCTAGCCACGATCATTTTTGTCGTGGTGATGTTGGTTCTTCATGGCGAATGGTTTGGCATCGATAAGATCGCCAAGTCGATGGTTTTGATCCCATTCTGGCCGGATGAGCCGGGAAAGCCCCTCCCGGTCCTTTGGCCCGGCTGGACCCTCTACTATGAAATGACATTCTATTTGCTGTTTGGCGTTATGATCGCAAGCGGCCGAATGGCGGCGATTGTCTTCACTGGAAAGATATGCCTCATCTTGTCCTTGATTGGCCTCACAATTCAGTTCTCGTCACCGATCCTACACACGTTCACGCAACCGATTTTCTTGCTGTTTGTCGTTGGTATGGCGCTGGGATGGATGGCGGTTAGGCGCCTAGACCTTCCCGTTTGGTTGCGAGTTTTATGCCTTGTCAGTGCTGTGCCGGCAGTGGTGTTTGTTGATGCCCCTGCCACGGGGATTGGCTACGGCCTGGATTATCTGGTTTGGTGCGCTGTGCCCGCTATTCTGGTCTTCGCAGCTGTTGTCGGCGGGCCTTTGCCTTTGCCATTCCCTCGCTTTGTGACACTCGCTGGAGATAGCAGTTATGCGGTTTACCTGCTGCATGTACCGATAGCTTGGCTGGCTATGTGGGTGTTTGGCCAACTTCGCTTTTATGGCGGGCCTTGGGCCTATTTCGCGCTGGCGAGTGCGATGGTTTATGGTTTGAGCTGGCTGTTCTTCGCATATATCGAACGCCCGATGACGCGGTCTTTGAATCGCCTCTTTCGCGTCGATGGAAAGCGTGCACGGCTTGAACCTTCCGTCGCTGACGCCACATGAGCGTCATGCTACAAACAACGACTGATCAAATGGACACTCCCAGCTTGGACAACCTCACTCCAAAGGCGATCGTCGCCGCTCTTGATGAACACATCATCGGTCAGAACGATGCCAAACGTGCAGTAGCGGTTGCACTACGCAATCGTTGGCGTCGCCAACGTCTGGGCGCGGATCTGCGGGACGAGGTGACGCCGAAAAACATCCTCATGATCGGACCGACCGGTTGCGGCAAGACCGAGATCAGCCGGCGTTTGGCGAAACTTGCCGAAGCGCCCTTTGTAAAGATCGAAGCCACTAAGTTCACCGAAGTCGGCTATGTCGGGCGCGACGTTGAGCAGATTGCTCGCGATCTTGTCGAAGAGGCGATCCGTCTTGAAAAAGAACGCCGCCGCGAAGCTGTGCGCGAAGCCGCATCTGAAGCAGCCATGGAGCGTCTCCTAAGCGCATTAGTCGGTGACAATGCATCCGAAGCAACGCGAGAGAGCTTTCGCGAACGCATTGTACAGAATGCGATGAACGAAGTTGAAGTCGAAATTGACGTTGCCGAGGCTCCGAACATGCCGTTCGACATGGGCAATATGGGCGGCAATGTCGGCATGATCGATCTCAGTGACATGATGGGCAAAGCGCTCGGCAAAAAGCCGACGAAGCGTCGCAAGATGCGAGTGCCTGACGCTTGGGACAAGTTGGTTGACGAGGAAGCCGACAAGCGTCTCGACGATGAAGACGTAGCACGTGTCGCGCTTGAGAATGCCGAGACAAACGGCATCGTGTTCCTCGATGAGATCGACAAGATTGCTGTCTCTGATGTTCGCGGGGGTAGTGTGAGTCGCGAAGGCGTGCAGCGCGATCTGTTACCGCTGATCGAAGGCACGACTGTATCGACCAAGTACGGGCCAATGAAGACCGATCACGTGCTGTTTATTTCAAGCGGCGCGTTTCATGTTGCGAAACCTTCCGACATGCTTCCCGAGTTGCAGGGCCGCTTGCCCATTCGAGTGGAATTGCGAGCTTTAACTGAAGAGGATTTCGTACGGATCTTGTCCGAAACGCGCGCTAACCTTGTCGAACAATATCGTGCACTGATCGGAACCGAGGATGTAACTCTGGACATTACCGAAGATGCCATCGCTGAAATCGCGAAGATCGCGGCACAGGTGAATGAGAGCGTCGAGAATATCGGCGCCCGGCGATTGCAAACCGTGATGGAGAAACTGCTCGAAGAGATCAGCTTCGAAGCCGAGGATCATGTAGGCGAGACGATCACGATCGACGCTGCTTACGTGCGCGATCGGTTAGCGACCCTTGCCGGAAATACTGACCTTTCCAAGTATATCCTGTGACGCAATCCGGCTCCGTCCGCGATCTGCATACGATGCTGGCGCAGATGGAGCCGGTGCTTCACCGTGAACCCTATCGCTTTCTGGGGCTGCCTGGCGAAGATGCCGACGCCGGTTGGGTGGACAGCCCCTTTGCAATGATCCGCGAAGACGAGGGCGTGACGTACATAGTCGCCGCGGAGATGGACACAGGGGGGCAAGGGCATTTTGCGCGGATTACGCTACAGGTGAAGTCTTCTTTGCAAGGGGTCGGACTAACTGCCGCTGTTGCGAGCGGATTGGCTAACGAAGGTATCGCCTGCAATGTGGTTGCAGCGTTCAATCATGATCACTTGTTTGTTCCTTGGCCTCGCGGCCATGAGGCCTTGAGAATCCTCAACTCGCTCTCCAAAGACGCGCGTCGATAAAAATCACTGTTTCGCAGGCTGTATCCATTTGAAAGCTTGAGCGTTGCATTCACTCGCGCTTTAACACTGATGCAGAGTTGCAACCGGGGACTTACCATGATCAGGAAATTGATGCTGGCTGGCGCAGCCGCCACCGCTCTAGTCGCAGCCACGCCCGCCGTGGCCGATGACCATGCAAGCGATGGGAACAATGCTCCGGCACTGACCGCACCGAAAATCGAATACACGATGTGGACGCTCGATAACGGTTTGCGGGTGATCGCCATTCCCGATTCCAGCACAAGCACCGTTACGACTTCTTTGTGGTACGATATCGGTTCGAAACTTGATCCTGAAGGGCGCAGCGGTTTTTCCCACCTGTTTGAGCATATTCTCAGCCGTAAGACAGAGAATATGCCTTACAACATGATCTATGGGCTGACTGCCGACATTGGCGGCACGCGCAACGCTTCGAATTGGGTCGATCGCACCAACTATTTCGAACAGGTCCCGGCAGCTTATCTCGAAACGATGCTTTGGACCCACCGCGAACGGATGGCCAAGGTTGTCGTTGATGATGAAGTGTTTGAAACCGAACGCGGTGTCGTCAAAGAAGAGCTGCGCCAACGCGTGCTCGCGCCTCCTTATGGTCGGTTGCAGCGGTTCGTCATCACTGAAAGCGCGCGCATCATCCAGTGTCGCATTATCGAGATCCTCGATGCTTCCAATC
>JBCBHD010000164.1:0-7137 GCA_038526115.1 Pseudomonadota bacterium
GTCTTAACCGGCTGTTTAGGTGTTGGTTAAGGTTATACGCGCTTTATATGAACAGACGCTGGATGGCGAGCGATAGGATACTTGATCGCTTGCTCTTTCAGGCCCACATGCTGCCTCATGTTCGAGACACTTGATGACGTCAGACGCGACCTCACCAACCGACTTATCCGCGCTGCAAAAGATCGCAAATCGCCAATGCACACACCGGCTGTCATCACAAGCGATGTCGACGCCAGAACAATGGTGCTGCGCGAATTTGACAGCGCCGCATGGACGCTTCGATTTCACACCGATACCCGAGCGCCGAAGGTCACACCGATCGAATCCGACCCAAGGATGGCCGTTCTGCTCTATGACAAAGGTGCCAAAATTCAGATCAGAGCGCGCGGCACAGGCTCCGTTCTGCGCGACGCTAAAGTAACCCAGCAAGCTTGGGACAATGGCTCCAACTTCGCACGCCGTTGTTATCTGGGTGATGGTCCCGGAACGCCTGCTGGTCAGCCAACATCAGGCCTGCCTTCCGAATTTGAAGGTGTTGAACCAAGCGATGAGCAATTGGTCCCCGCGTGGGAGAACTTCGCGGTCTTGCTGGTTGAGCTGACCGAACTGGATTGGCTGTTTCTTGCTCATACCGGACATGTCCGGGCGAGCTTTGTGCGCTCAGAGGATGGTTGGGCCGGTCAGTGGGTTTCGCCCTAGTGTGATGAGACTACGCAGCCTTTGCGTTGTCCGCCTCGATTCGAGGCGCAGGCAATAGCTTAACTTCTTCGAACTCGCAGAATGTCACATTCTCCGCGAGAATGACGTCCGGCTCCTGCTCTGCCACGCGATCCAGGATTACGAAACCTTCTCCAGCCAGATAGCGTTTTGCTTCGCGAACAATGCCAGCGTCGCGTTCGGTGCCACGCATGACCGCGGCAACCTGATGCAGCATGGCGTCGCGCTCGTTGTTGTGGAATGCGGATCCCCCTCGAACCGTCCGCCGCTGACCGCGAGCGCGGATCCGTTGCAGCTTGGGGTCGCGCACCTGATCTTGAAGTGCGCGGCGTTTAAACAAGTCGCTCAACGCATCAGGCTGAGCTTGCCGTGCAACAGAACGCCAGGCGAATAGGGCAAAGGCTCCGCTGATTACAGCTCCGAACAGCATCACGGTAGCCGGGTTCATCACGACCGAAAGGCCAATACCGTCTAACACTATCCCAAAGCCCCCTGACTTGCTGGTTCGGTAGCAGTGATGACCTGAAGCTGGTTAAATCGGCGTAAAGGATAGCGAGGAGCCGGAACTTGACCGAGCGAAGCGGAACCTTGAAGTTTCGTGATCTCGTTCGCGATATGGAAGCACAGCAATGGATCTGGAACTGAATGGCAAGCGCGCTTTGGTACTCGGAGCAAGCCGTGGGCTTGGCGCGGCGATTGCGCGAGAGTTGGTTGATGAAGGTGCCAGCGTGCTGGGGGTTTCGCGCAGCGGGCAAGGCGAAGGGGACTGGCCGATCTTCGCCCAGGATCTGGCCGAACCAGAAGCAGCCGACCACATCGCAATGCATGCTGGCGAGGTGCTGGGCGGTGTCGACATTCTGATCAACAATTCAGGTGGTCCGCCACCATCCACTGCGCAAGCGACAGAGGAAGCCGCGATCATGGCGTCGATGCAGCCGATGCTTTTGTCGCTTACCAGGCTCACTCGCCTGTTGCTTCCCGGGATGCGCGAAGCAGGCTTTGGGCGGGTGATTACCATCACGTCGGCGGGCGTGCGTGAACCTATCCCCGGCCTTGCCCTTTCCAACACGATCCGTGCGGGCCTGCACGGATTCATGAAGACGCTTTCCAAAGAGATCGCGGCGGACGGGATCACGGTCAACCTGTTGATGCCCGGCCAGATCGATACCGATCGCTTGCGTTCGCTCCATGCGGCCACAGCAGAACGGATAGGCGTGCCAGAGGAGGCATTCCGGGCAAAGGCGATCGAAGCGGTGCCGACGGGCCGGATTGGAGAACCCAGTGAGTTCGCAGCGGTTGCCGCGTTCCTTGCGAGCCCGCGCGCTTCCTATGTGACAGGACAGGAGATCGCGGTTGATGGGGGTATGCTTAGGTCTTAGCCAGCAGTCTCAGCATTTCCGCGCGTTCCTCATCGTTCAGCGGATCAAGCAACTCGCCGATCGCGCCTCCGACGGCTCCCTTGATGGCGACAACCAGTTCTTCGCCCTTGGGAGTCAGACTGAGCAGGCTGCTGCGCAGGTCGGCGGAATTGGCCGATCGCACGACCAGTTCCTTGCGCTCCAGACTTGAGAACATCCGGCTAAGTTGTGCTTTGTCGCGGCCCATCATGGCCGAGATCCGTTGCATCGGCGCGGGTTGCACCTCAGCCAGCGTCATAAGGATCATTCCGCCAATCGGTCCGACTTTCTCGCGGTCAAATTCTGGCGCTTGCGCATGCACGCGCGCGTTCAGCCGCCGCATGAAGCGGTCGACCTGGAATGCGAATTCGAGCGGGTCATCACCAGCCATCGCTATTTAGTTGACTCTATCAACTATATTCATACTCTCCTGTATCAGCGCTGGATTTGGCGCTGGCAAGTTCGGTGGGGTTTCAGATTATGACGAATGCGCAAACGATAGCTTTGAAAGTGGCGGCGTTGCTGTGGGTGATCTGGGGTTTGGTGCATATCATCGCCGGGGTAATCATCATCGATGCGCCCGATGCTGCAGGGGCTGTGCAGGCCGTGGCCGACGCCGTGCCCAAGGACGACCTGATGTTCGAAGCGCATTCGGCGGCTAGCGCGCTCTACAACCAGCATGGCTGGAACCTCGCATGGATCGGCGTGACGACAATGGTGTGCGCAGTGTTCCTTTGGCGGGGGGAGGGCAGTGCAAGCTGGCGAACGGCAGCCTGGGTCGCCGCGCTGACCGGCGGCATGGCCGACATCGGCTACTTTGTGTTCATGGACCTTGGCGGGTATGTGAACTTCATCCCCGGGGGATTGATGACCTACGTTTCCGCAAGCGCGGTTCTGCTGAGCGGGTGGGTCTGGTTCGGAGTGCGAACCGAAGCAAGCTAACCCCAATCGAACATCGGCGCGACCTTGGCGAGGGCGGCGGCAAATTCGTCCTGGCTCACTGTCTCGCTGTCATCCCCAAGGCCGAAATAGTCATTCCCGCCGGTCTCCTGGATCAGCAGCCCGTCACGCCGTGAAAGAGCAGTGACGTTGCGATGATAGATGCCGTAGAGGCGGTCGGGCTGCGGGGCCATCCACGCAATCTGCCCGCGGACGCCGATCAGCGATGCATCTTTGGCAAGGGTCTTTGCGCCATATCCTGCACAGTTCACCACCGCATCGCCGGGCAGCCCGACAAGCTCATCCATCGAAGCGATTTCTGCACGCTCGATCCGTCCGCCCATGGCGAGGAAATCCTCGGTCAGTTGGCGCGTATATTCGGCGATGTTGAATGTCATCACCAGTCCGCCGCGCACGCCTTGCTCTGTCGGGAAAGGATGCTCTGGCCGCTCCGACCATGGCGGCTCCAGTCCTCGCAAGCGGCGGCCGATATGAAGGAAGTCATCGCCTTCCTCAGGCACCACAGCGAGCGGAGTCTCCCGCGTTTCCGTTCGGATGTAGTAACGCGGCGTGTATTCGACCGGACTGCCTGAACGTCCCACATAGGTCAGATGCCGGGCATGGGACCGCCGCGTCAAAGCCTCCCATCGTTCGGGAAAGTCGGCAGATGCCGCCGATTTCAGCGCAACGCGGCTGGCGGGTGACCACACGCCAGTGGCGCGGGTGGAGCGCGTTTCCATCGGCATTTCGCGGGCGACGATCGTCACTTTTGCCCCGGTCTCGGCAAGAGCAATGGCGGTCGTCAGTCCAATTGCGCCAGCACCGACGACAGCGACCGAGCTTGGCCGACTGGCAGCAGCAAGATCGCGGGCTGCCTCAGCATAGCCCCACGCAAGCGACCAGCCGGAGCCGCCATGCCCGTAATTGTGGACGATGGATTTACCGCTGATGCGCTCCGCTTCCAGTCGAGGGCCAGCAGGGCGTAGTGGCCGCGTGCAGACCGTGATCTTGATGAGGTTTTCAGGCCGCAGGTCGAGGGGTTTGAGGCTGGTGAACTTATCGGTTCGTGCAGTGGAAGGGCTATCGAGTAGGCGCGGGTTGGTACACCCGGCCAAAGCGGTTCCAAGCCCACTTGCGATCAAGCTGCGCCGTGTGAGTGTTTTCACTGTGGTCCGCCCCTCCTTGACGCGTGTGTCTGACCAGCAAGCCAGGTTGGCTAGAGGCGAGCGCCAAGCGGTTTCGGAGAACGGCTGGGGCGTTGGAGAGCGCCCACCCGAATTTGACCCAGGATCAAGGCCAGAATTGCGGAGGTCGCCGACAATATACCTTCTTGGCCTGTTTGGTTGCGTGACCGGCGACTGTGTCTGTCCACTTGAGCGACAGAATGGCAAACTATCTCACAAGTATTCATAGAATTGGAAATGCAGTTCTTTGTTCGATAGTAGGATGATTTGAGATTTTCATCCTGCATTTTATCGTGCCAAGAAAACAAAGGACCGGAATGGAAACCCTTGAAAGAATCAAGTCGAGTGGGACATTCAAAGTCTTGGCTTTTATTGGATTGGTGACGGGAGGCGCCGCGGCATTCATTGCATCCACAACGCAGATTTGGGATGCAGTTGAAAGCAAGACGACCGAGAGTCTCGTCATAGTAGGTCAGCCCTTTCAGACGGCTGAAAAAGTCGCTGTAGTAACAGGTGGTTGCGAAACACAGGCGCAAGGTTACGTCATCGAAATCACTGCCATAAATAACTCGGACCTACCGGTGAAGATCGACGGACTCATTGTACGGATTGATGATGTTAAGCAACTGGGAGACTTAGAAGGCTACTTTGTTGAGTCATATGGAGTCGGCCCAAAGAGAGAGTTTCTGGCATGTATCGAGGAACAGCCAGGTGAGTATCGGGCAGGATTTATTAACCAGGGTGAATTCGTTAGCCTAGATCCCGGTGAGCTCGAAGTGCTTCGCGTAATGATCTCAACCAATCAAAAGGGCAAACGCTTCTCCGGAGCCTTAGTTTTGCGGACCATCGAAGAAGGCAAAGTTGTGGTCCGAGATGCATTCAAGTTTGATGAAGTCGCAATTATGGCGAAGTGAAGATGGTACGAGCAATCTACCGCGTCAGTTGCTTGTAAGCCAACTGAGAACGCCGTCCTGCTACGTCTTCGCTCTTCAACTTGGCGCGACAATTCAGACCCCCCGCAAACATCATGCGTCAGAGGTTTCCGCGTAAACGCCTTAAAGTGATCCGGTCCTGGGACACCGAATCGACATAGAACTCGAGATCATCAACCTGCATTGGCCCACTTCCGTCAGGAAGTTCAATTCTGAGCCTCTCGACTGTTTCGGGCTTCGACGGCCTCAATAAGAACTCTATGCGCCGCAGCTTGACCTTGCCCTTGGAATAACCGTCAAAAACTAGCACTCGCTTGAGGCCTTCGACCGGTCGCAACTGAGTGTGCGAGGCGCGTAGTTCGTAGGCCAAGCCCTGACCCTGACGGAACTTGCTCACTGACCGCGATCGTTTGAGGCGACGCCGCTCAAACCTGCCGTCGTTATCCATGTCAGCGTAGCAAACGATGCCGCGAGTGAGATCATCTTCTTCGCCGGAAAACGACTGTGAGCAAAACCAGGACTCGTCTTCGCGCACTAATATCGATCCTGCAGGAACTCTGACCTGGTTGCCGTCCTTACCGCGAGTGCGGATTCCGACCTTGAGGATCGCAACGTCTTTCAATGTAACTAGCTGAGCTTCATATCCCTCGGCCAATGTGCCCAGCCGTTGGGTAGTATAAGTGGCTCCGGCCTGAGGGTTTGTCACCGCTTGGGTAGGTGGAGGTGCAGTGTCCTTACCGTGACCAATCGCTGGTGCGGCGAAAAGTGCCGCAACCAGAATCGCCCTGATCGCTTGCGCCATTCTTGCCCCCGTTGGTTAGAAAGCTAGCGCGTCAGCTTCTTGTAAGCCAACCGCGTAGGCCGATCCGCTGCATCACCAAGCCGCCGCCGCTTGTCTTCCTCATACGCCTCGAAGTTCCCTTCGAACCACTCGACGTGTGAGTTGCCTTCGAAGGCGAGGATGTGCGTTGCTAGGCGATCGAGGAAGAAGCGGTCGTGCGAGATAACCACGGCGCAGCCAGCGAAATTCTCGATTGCGTCTTCGAGCGCGCCCAAAGTTTCGACGTCGAGATCGTTGGTCGGCTCGTCCAGCAGCAGCACGTTGCCGCCTTGCTTAAGCATCTTCGCCATATGCACGCGGTTGCGTTCACCGCCAGACAGTTTGCCGACATTCTTCTGTTGGTCTGCGCCTTTGAAGTTGAACGCGCCGACATAGGCGCGGGTCGAGGTGTCGTGGCCGTTGACCTGCATGTAATCGAGCCCGTCTGAAATTTCCTCCCAGACATTGTTGGTCGGTGTCAGATCGTCGCGTGACTGGTCGACATAGCCAAGATGCACCGTGTCACCGATTTCGATGGAGCCACTGTCTGGCGTTTCCTGCCCGGTGATCATCTTGAACAGAGTGGATTTGCCTGCGCCGTTCGGCCCGATCACCCCGACAATGCCGCCGGGTGGCAGCATGAAAGAGAGGTTTTCGAACAACAACTTGTCACCATAGGCTTTCGAAATGTTCTTCGCTTCGATCACCTTGCCGCCGAGCCGTTCCGGCACCTGGATGACGATCTGGGCCTTGCCGGGCTTGCGATCGTTCTGAGCGTCCTGCAGCTGTTCGAACTTGCGGACGCGGGCCTTGGATTTGGTCTGGCGTGCAGACGGTGTTTGCCGGATCCATTCGAGTTCGCGGCTGAGCGCTTTCTGACGGCCCGATTCCTCTCGGCTTTCCTGTTCTAGACGCTTGGCTTTCTTCTCCAGATAGGTCGAATAATTGCCTTCGTATGGGTAGTAAGAGCCGCGATCCAGCTCGAGGATCCATTCCACCACATTGTCGAGGAAGTAGCGATCGTGCGTGATCATCAGCACGGCGCCCGCATATTCCTTGAGGTGGTTTTCCAGCCATTCGACAGATTCGGCATCGAGGTGGTTGGTCGGCTCGTCCAGCAACAGGATGGATGGTTTCTGGATCAGCAG
>JBCBHD010000165.1:0-7125 GCA_038526115.1 Pseudomonadota bacterium
AGCAACTGACTTTTAATCAGTAGGTCGCTGGTTCGAACCCAGCAGGGCTCACCATTTCCTTCATTCCGTTTCTTATCAGCGCGGTCTCGCCTAAAGGGGCGACTGATTCCTTTGGAGGCCGTGATTGTCTGATCAAACCAATTCGATTCCTGCCGCTGGTAGCACACTTGTCCTGAGCGATGGTTCGCTGGCGACGATGACAGCTGAGATGGCAGACGCGGTCGCTGCGGGCTCGCGGCTGCTTGCTGTCAACGTGGCCGAGGGTCACAATGAGATACTGACCATTGCGGCGGAAGAAAGTGCGGCGGCAAGCACTGCCGTTTCACGCGCTAGCGAGGCATTCGCAGTTATCGGGCAAGTCAGCGATGAAGCCATTCTTGCATTCTTCGAACGGGCTGCAGCGCGCCTGCGCGATGATGCCATTTGGCAAAAGATCGAAACGGCCAATGCAGCCGATGTTGAGCGGGCTCTTGCCAAAGGGCGCTCCGTCGGGCGGCTGAAGGTGAGCGACACAGCGCGTCAGGCCATGATCGATGGGCTAGATGAGTGGCGCGGACTTGGTGTGTTTCGCAATACCGTGATGGAGACAGTTGAGCGGGATGGTTTCACTGTCGATCTAATTCGCGCGCCCTTAGGCGTGGTGGGATTTGTGTTCGAAGGCAGGCCTAACGTCGTTGTCGATGCTTGCGGCGTTCTGCTGACGGGCAACAGCGTTGTGTTCCGGATCGGATCGGATGCGATCGGAACAGCGCGCACGATCCTGGCGAGCGTCATCGAACCGGCGCTGAAAGAAGCGGGCATGCCTACCGGTGCGGTGTCGCTGGTGGATCACACCAGCCACGGCGCGGGATGGGCGCTTTTCGGCGACAATCGGCTGGGCCTCGCGGTTGCACGCGGATCTGGCGAGGCCGTCGCCATGCTCGGCGCAATTGCGCGTCAGAGCGGCGTGCCGGTCAGCCTGCACGGGCGCGGCGGAGCGTGGATGTTCGTTGGCGAGGATGCTCCGGCGGATGAAGTCGCAAAGACCGTGGCGCGTTCGCTCGATCGCAAGGTCTGCAATACGCTCAACACGCTGTGTGTACCAAAGGACAAGCTTGAAGAGGTTCTGGGAAGCTTGACCGTTGCTGCCGCAGAGATCGTGCAGGCCTATCCCGGTGGTTTGATTGTCCATGCAAGCGCCAACACTCTTCCGCTTGTGCAGCCGCTCGCGGATGCGCCGGGCATTTCACTGGTCCCGCTGGGTGAGGCCAATCTCGGTACCGAGTGGGAATGGGATGAGACACCCGAAATCACGATTGAAGTGATCGATACGCTGGCCGATGGCTATGCGCTGCTCAACTCCTACAGCCCGCGCTTTGTCGCCAGCCTTCTGAGCGATGATGCGAGCGAACATGAGCGTTTCTTCAACGCGGTTGAATGCCCGTTTGTGGGTGATGGCCACACGCGCTGGGTCGATGGCCAGTTCGCTCTGGGCAAACCGGAGCTGGGCCTTTCGAACTGGGAAAACGGTCGCTTGCTTGGACGCTCGGGCATCCTGGCTGGCGATTCTGTGTTCACCGTAAGGATGCGGTATCGCGCACATAAGAACTGAGGGGCCGCAGAGCGCGACCCCTCAATCTCGATCGTATGTCGATCTCGACTTAAGTCGCTGGATGCACGCCGGGAGCCGCTGGTTCGGCCAATTCGGCTTCACCCGCGAGATGCTCTTCGTCGTCCTTAAGCGTGTCGAGATGCATCAGCTTCTTGACCAGCGGGCTGACAACCATCACGACGAGCCCGACGCCAACGGCTACCAGACCCATTGACCAATAGGCCTCCAGCGCGCCTTCGCGCGTCATGTTTCCGCCTTCGCCTTCACCCATGAGTGAACCCATGAAACCAGCGACGTAGTTGCCGCCTGCGGTGCCGAAGAAGAACGCAGCCATCATCAGGCTTGCCATGTGCTTCGCCGACAGGCGGTTCATCGCTGACAGCCCGACCGGCGAGAGGCAAAGCTCACCGGTGGTGGAGAGAAAGTAGAAAATGAAGAGGAACAGCACCGGCATCATGACCGCCCCGGCGTCTCCCGTGGTGCTGAATGTGTTTGCACCCCACACCATCACCACAAAGGCGAGACCCATTTGAACGATGCCCAGCCCCATCTTTGCAGGCGTCGAAGGTTCGATCCCCTTCTTCGCCATCCATTGCCACAAACCCGCGAAAAGAGGCCCAAGCAGGATAATATAGATCGGGTTGATTGACTGGAAGAACGTGGTTGGAATGCCGCCTTTGTCAACGTGCCGGTCGGTAAACAGGTTGAGCGATCCACCCGCCTGCTCGAACAGCCCCCAGAACAGCGGCATCAGCAAGATTAGGAAGATCATCGCAAAAACCCGGTCGCGTGCTTCGTTGTCCAGTTTGAAGGCTTCGAACAGGACATAGATGAGCAAGGCGATGCCAGACAGAAGCAAAATCCATCCAACTGCTTCCTGATACTGGATCATCGCCCAGATCACGGCCACGCCGAGCAATCCAACGCCGTACAGCAGCCATTCCAGATTGATCCCGGCGACCTTCTCTTTCAGTTTGGCCGGGTCAGGCGCTTCGCCTTTGCCGCGCAGCAACGGTTTGCCGATGATGAAAACAATCAGCCCGAGCAGCATACCGAAACCGGCAAGGCCGAAGCCGAGCGCCCAGCTGACCGTCTCGCCAAGGAAGGCCGCAATCAGGACGCCACAGGCCGCGCCGAGGTTAATCCCCATGTAGAAAATCGTGTAAGCGCTATCGCGGCGAATGTCGGTGCGCGGATAAAGCTGGCCAACGATTACGGAGATGTTCGCCTTGAGGAAGCCCGATCCGACAATGATCAAGGCGAGGGCGAGCCAGAACACATTGAGAGTTGGGTCGTTGGCGTAGCCTGATCCGTCTCCTTCAAATGCCATGAAGAAGTGGCCAAGCGTGAGCAGGATCGCGCCAAACAGCACCGCCTTGCGCTGGCCAAGATATCGATCGGCGAGCCAGCCCCCAAGAACCGGAGTGATGTACACAAGCGAGGTGTACGCGCCATAGATCAGGTTGGCGCTGCCGTCAGAATAGAGCCAGTGCTTTACCAGGTACAACGTGAGAAGCGCACGCATCCCGTAGTAGGAAAAGCGTTCCCACATTTCGGCGAAAAACAGCATGTACAAGCCCTTGGGATGGCCAAGAACCTCTTCCTGCGGCCGGGTTACGGCCCAGGCACCTCCTATCAGAAAGATGCCAAGAACGAGCGTAGCAACCGATGCGGCCCACTCGCCGTAGCCCCAGCTTGCAATATCAAACATGTGGTGTGTTCCCCGATGATCCCGCGGGTCTGTTTAGTCTGGACCCGTTTAAGCGGCGCACATTAGCGCCTGATCCCCCTTTGTGAAGAGGTTCGCATTTCTGATCGCTGTACGGCGAAGCGGCGCTCTCAGCTGCGGCTATCCAGCCATTGCGCTGCCTTAACGCCGAAGGTGATCAGGAAAGGAACGAGCAAAAGACTCAGCGCGACCTTGGCGATAACCTGACCGATCAGCAGGTTGGTGATGTCGAACTCGCCGTAAAAGGCCAGCGTCACGAAGATCACCGAGTCGAGCGCTTGGCTCAGCGCAGAGGCGATCGCGCCGCGCACCATAAGGCCGAACGTGGTGGCTTCTCCGCTGCCGCGAAGCCGATCAAAGATCCAGATATTGAGCAACAGTGACGTGACATACGCCGCTGGCCCTGCAAGCATGATGCGAGGCGTTTGGCCCAGCACGGTTTCGAACGCTGCGAGATCGTTAGCGCGGAATTCAGTCATTTCCGGCGATGGCGGAAGACCGAGCACCAACCAGATGATCGCCGCAGACATGCCAAGCGGCAGGAAGCCCCACCACACCAGCTTTTGCGCCATCGCTTTTCCATACAGTTGGGCGATGGTGCTGGATATCACGACCAGCAGCAAGAAGGCGAAGATGCCAGCTTCAACCGCAAGGTCGCTGGGCCACAATTGCACTTGCTTGAACGCGACGACACCGGCCAAAACCGTCATCCCGCCATAGAGCAGCAGGAAGACGAACAGGCCGAGCGGCATGTTGGCAATTGGGTTTTCGGATGTGGTCGACGGGCTGGTTTCGCTCATCGCCAGACGCGTAAGGCGTGCGCGGGAAAAAGGGAAGTCTGCGAAACATCGCTTTCCCACGAGTCTGCGGCCCAAGGGCTCTCCGTTCAGCGCGTTTGCAGTTGCGCTCAAACTGACAAACTGCCACGCAACGCACCGTTCGCCTCACAAGACGGCGCGCACAGGGACTATTCGACAGGGCAATTCGGGGGCAGCGGCACCGCCGTGAATGAAAACATGACGTCCATCCTGCTGAGCCTGGCAGGCATCGCAGCCATTCTCTTGATCGCGTTTACGCTGTCATCGGGCAAGCGGCAGATAAACTTCCGCGTCGTAGGATCGGCCTTCGCCTTGCAGGCGGTTATGGCTTTGCTCGTGCTTCGCACTGATTTTGGCGTCGCCATCATTCAGGGTCTGTCGAATGGCGTGATCGCGCTGCTCGATTTTTCGAAGGTCGGAATCACCAGCGTGTTTGGCCCGATGGAGAGCAATCCCTTTGCCAACACATTCGTGATTGCGGCTCTGCCGGTCATTGTGTTTTTCGCGGCCATCGTTTCGATTCTGTACCACCTCGGCATCATGCAGCGGCTGGTTCGCTGGGTTGGCGGAGCGATTGGCTGGATAACCGGGATCAGCAAAGTCGAAGCGCTCGGCAGCGCGGCCAATATATTTGTCGGCCAATCCGAAAGCCCACTGGTCGTGCGCCCTTATCTCGCAGCGCTCCCTCCCGCACGGCTGTTTACGCTGATGTGCGTAGGCATGGCCGGTGTCGCAGGAACTATCCTCGCCGCTTACGCGAGTTTCATCGGGGATGAAGCCGTCCCATTCTTGCTGGCTGCGGCCTTTATGTCCGCGCCCGGCGGGATCCTGATGGCCAAGATTATCATGCCGGACGGCTCAGATGAGCAGGAAGAGGAGCCAAGCGTCGCTTCGGCAGTGGGCGCTCGCGTAAAGAAGAATACCACGCTGACTACGGACGCCACGCGTGTGACCATGGTCGGCAAGAACGGCGAAGAGGTCGAGTTGCCGCAATCACGCATCAGCGCAGGTGGACCAGCCGCTATCGTGGAGGGCGGCAAGCCCGATGAAGTGGAAATGGCCGAGACTTTTGAAGAGGGACAGAAGCCTGCCAATATCATCGAAGCCGCAGCACAAGGCACTCAGACAGGTGTCAAACTTGCTGTAGCGGTTGGCGCGATGGTGATGGTGTTCGTGGCTCTGGTCGCGCTCGCTAACGGAATGCTTGGCGGGGTCGGGTCCGGAATCGTTTCTCTGGCGGCTGGAGTGGACGCTCCATTCTCACCGGAGACTGCAACCTGGCTCAGCACGATCAGTTTCCAAAAACTGCTTGGCTATATCTTTGCGCCGGTGATGTTCCTGATCGGTATTTCGGACTGGGAGCAGGCACAAATCGCGGGTGGGTTGTTTGGCACCAAGATCGTGCTCAACGAGTTTGTCGCTTTCATCGATCTGGGCGCGATGACAGCCGGGGAGCTGACGGAGCGCAGCCGCGCTATCGTGACTTTTGCGCTTTGCGGTTTTGCTAACTTTTCGTCCATCGCGATCCAGATGGCGGTGACAGGCGGGCTTGCCCCGAACCAGCGCCCGGTGATTGCGAGGCTTGGCCTTAAAGCGCTGGCCGCTGGCAGTTTGGCAAACCTGATGAGCGCTGCACTGGCTAGCCTGTTTCTACCGTATTGATCGTGATCCCGGATTGATTATTGTCGGCGGCTCCATGGCTGCCTATTATCGATACCATGATCGACACCAAAGCCCAGATCGCCAGCGTATCGCTGAACCAGCCGCTTGAAGATATCGCGGATGAGCTTGGCCGCAGCTTTTCTGAATACGGATTTGCCGTCGTTAGGGATCACGGGATTCCACTCGACCTTATCGAACGTGCCGAAGCCAATTCGAAAGAATTCTTTGCGCTGCCCGAGGATGTAAAGAAGGCGTATCACAAGCCAGGAACTGGCGGTTCGCGCGGCTACACTCCATTCGGAACCGAGAAGGCCAAAGACGCCAATGTCTTTGACCTCAAGGAATTCTGGCATGTCGGGCGCAGCCTACCCGAAGGCCATGACCTGGCCGAATATATGGGGCCAAACCTCTGGCCTGAAGAAGTCGGCGATTTTCGCGAAACTTTCAGTGAACTCTATGGCGCCTTTGAAGGGGCTGGTTTGCGCGTTCTAGAAGCGATCGCCCTACATCTCGGGCTGGATCGCAATTTCTTCGCCGCAACCGTTGAGGATGGCAATTCAGTAATGCGCCTGCTGCATTATCCGCCGCTCGGCCCGGATGCGCCTGAAGGGGCGATCCGCGCTGCGGCGCATGGTGATATCAACACGATCACCTTGCTTCTCGGTGCAGAAGAGGCCGGCCTGGAACTGCTCACCAAGTCAGGTGAATGGCAGGCTGTTGACGTTCCGGAAGGTGCGCTGGTGATCAATGTCGGCGATATGCTGGAGCGGCTTACCAATGGCCGGCTGCGCTCGACCACTCACCGCGTTGTCAATCCACGTGGCCCTGCAGCCCTTCGCTCGCGCTACTCAATGCCATTTTTCCTGCATTTCCGGCCTGACTACTTGATCGAGCCACTTGAGAGCTGCGCATCGGAAGACAATTCCGGCATTGAGGTTGAGGCGATCACCGCGCATGACTTCCTCCAGCAGCGTCTGCGCGAGATCAATCTGGCTTAGAGCCGAGTCGCCCGGGCTTCTGCGCGAAAATGCTGCGTTTTTGATAGCTTTGAGCCTCCATTTGGGCCGGTTCGGCGGTCATTGACTGCTCTTGTGAAAAACTGAATTTTCGTTGCTCCGCTGCAACACCTAGGGGGCGAATCCGCTGGATTCTGTCACTTCCGCCTGTGGATAATTGGCGCGCAAAAACCAAACTGCTTTTGGCTGCCGAGAGTTTCATCGTTTTGTCACAAAACAGTCGCTTTTGTGCAGTGCAACGCACCTAGGGGAGGCGCGTTCAAGCCATTCCTCAGTGATCAGGGGCCTATCAATGAAACTTAAGTATCT
>JBCBHD010000166.1:0-7124 GCA_038526115.1 Pseudomonadota bacterium
GACCTGATCCGCATCGCCATGAAGGATCAAAATGGGACTTTCTATGCCACGCAATTTCTCTGCATTCTCAAATCTATGCCGCAACAATAAACGCACCGGGAAGATGGGCATCGCCTGAGCGGCCACATCCGTAAGACTGGAGAAGGGGGCGACCATCATCAACGCAGCGTGATCATACTCGCTCGCCATTTGCACCGCTGTCCCAGAGCCGATCGAATTAGACGCGATGATCGTGTCATCAGGATCAACGCCTTGCGCTCGCAGGAGGCCCATGGCTGCTCGCCCGTCTTCGTAAAATCCCGCCTCCGATGGCGAGCCGGGATTGCCCCCATATCCGCGATAGGAAGCGAGCAAGAGGCCGTATCCTTCGCGAGCGAGGGTCCGCGTTTCATTGGCCGAGGCTGCAAGCGAGCCCGCATTGCCGTGAAACCATGCGACCACAGGCCGCCCCTCTTCTGGAGGCCGCCAATGCACGATTAGGTCGAGACCGTCCGCGGTTGTGACCTCAGCCTCTTGGAAGCCGGCCGCTGGCGCATGGCGATCCTGCGGAGCGGGAAAGATGAAGCGATCTTGGAAGACGAACAGGATTGCTAATGCCGCCAAGTAGAACGTCGCGGTGAAGACCAATATCCGAACTAGCCAGGCACTCACGCAGCTTTCCTCCCATCGTCATTCACCGCAGTTCTGGCACTTTCGATCTCTACACATAGGCGATCTGCATGACAGGTCTTCAAGATAGGGCCAACACTCCCCAAATAAAGCAAAAGGTTAGGGGTCTTTCGCTGCCGGTGCGCTCGTGCACCGCGTTTTATGGCAGGAGATGTCGAGTGCCGCATGCTGCTCTCTTAGTTATGGGATCGCCCATGCTGATGAGCCCGCTTAACTCCGTACAAGTCGAAGTGGCACCAGCGACAGTCGCCGAGGCCGCAAGCCAAGAGGCGCAGCCCTTGTTGCGCCTGAGATGGTCGCTGGCGGGATCGCAGGAACCCCCTGTTGCGACGCCGGAACAGGAAACAGACAACGGCACAGAAGTAGGTCCGGAACAGGGTAACGTAATCGTCGTTGAGGGGTCTTATGGCCCACCCGAAAGCGATCCTATCGCGCAGTTCAATGAGACCAGCTACCGGATCACCCAAGACTTGGACAATGTGTTCTTGGAACCCGTTGCCTATGCCTATCGCGACGGTCTGCCTGGGCCTATTCGTGATGGGCTTGGCAACGTGGTTCGCAATCTGAGCGAGCCTGCAAACTTCCTCAATTTTCTGCTTCAGCTAAAAATTGGCGATGCGGTGGAGACACTTGGCCGCTTTGCCATCAACTCAACGCTTGGACTGGGCGGGCTGATCGACATTGCTGAGAAACCCGGCATCAACCTACCCTATCGCCGCAATGGTTTTGCGAACACGCTGGGCTATTATGGGGTGGAGCCCGGCGCGTACCTATATTTGCCCATCACCGGTGCGACCACTGTGCGCGATCTGGTGGGTAATTCGCTCGACCAGCTTGTCCTGCCAACCGCCATAGGCGCTCCATTCGACACACCCGAATATGCGGTGCCTTATTTCGTGATCAGCAATCTCGATGCCCGGCTTGAAGTCGATGCGGAGCTCGGCGTGCTGGATGAGACGGTCGACCCCTATGCCGCTCGGCGCGACACCTATTTAGCGCGGCGTGAGCGGGACATAGCTTTGCTGAAAGGCGAAGAGCCGCCTGCACCACCAGCGATCCTCGAAGAGCTTGAAGAGGAGCTTGAAGGAGCGATTGAGGATGAAAACCCCGATACGCTGGATGAAAGCGTGAGTAGCTCTGCAATCCCGCCGCGCCCGTTAGCTACGATCAGCATCACTACCGTAAACCCGCAATCACTCACGCGCTGAGAGCTCTACAAGCTCCACCGGATACTGGACGAATATTGGCCGATAGTGGGCTGACCATTCTCATCGAGTGCAGGATTAAAATGCGCGACCCTCTCGATCTCGCCGCAGGTTCCTTCATCCAAGATCTTGTGACCACTCGATTCTGTGATCCTGCAATCGAAAGCATGCCCGTTAAGGTCAACGGATACCGTGAAAGACACGCGCCCTTCTAACCTCAAACGTTTCGCTTCAAAGGGATATGAAATCAACTGCGTCCAACTGTTGCACGCAAACTCACTTGTGTCGCATGGGCCGGGGCCAGAATGCGCTGAGGCCGTCGCACCGAACGTAATAATCCCAGCCGCTATTGATGTTCTCAAAAGCAAAATTGTTAGGCCCGAGCCTCTTCCTCAACGCCAGTAGAATTGTGCTTCAGCGCCTTGAGCACTGTGTCCACGATTTGCGGTGCGTTCAGGCCGGCCTCTTCATATTGCTTGTCCGGTGAATCCTGATCCTGGAAAGTGTCAGGCAGGCGCATCGTACGCACCTTTAGGCCGTTATCGGTAAGGCCAGCATCACTCGCATAGGTGAGCACATGAGCGCCCAATCCGCCAATCGCGCCTTCCTCAACTGTCACGACAACCTCATGCTCGCGCATCAAACGGGCGATCAGGTCTTCATCGAGCGGTTTGGCGAAGCGCAGATCAGCAACCGTGGTTGAAAGCCCTTTGGCCTCCAGCGTATCGGCGGCTTTCTTCGCTTCCTCAAGACGCGCGCCGAGTGACAGGATCGCGACTTTCGTGCCTTCACGCACTACGCGGCCTTTGCCGATCTCAAGCTTTTCGAGCTTTTCGGGGATCGGCACACCCACACCGCTCCCGCGCGGATAGCGGAAGGCGATGGGGCCATCGTCATATTCGACAGCGGTGTAGGTCATATGCGCCAGCTCCGCCTCATCCGCAGCGGCCATCACCACCATGTTCGGCAGGGTTGCTAGATAGGTGATGTCAAACGCACCGGCATGCGTGCAGCCATCCGCGCCGACCAGCCCAGCGCGGTCAATCGCGAAGCGGACAGGCAGGTTCTGGATCGCAACGTCATGGACCACTTGGTCATAAGCACGCTGCAAGAACGTCGAATAGATCGCCGCGAAAGGACGCATGCCTTGTGCAGCGAGGCCAGCGGCGAAGGTCACACCATGCTGCTCGGCAATGCCAACGTCAAAGCTGCGCTCAGGATGCGCTTGCGAGAAACGATCAACGCCTGTTCCCGACGGCATAGCTGCAGTAATCGCGCAAATACGGCTATCGGTTTCGGCGAGTTTGGCAAGCGTGTCGCCAAAGACGTTTTGATAAGCAGGCGGACCAGCTGACCCCTTCTGCTTCTCACCTGTGACTACGTTGAATTTCGGAACGCCGTGATACTTGTCAGCGCTTTCCTCAGCAGGCTTGTAGCCTTTGCCCTTGGTCGTCACGACATGGATCAGGACCGGGCCTTCGGATGTGTCGCGCACATTCTCAAGCACCGGGATCAAATGGTCGAGATTGTGACCGTCGATCGGGCCGACATAATAAAAGCCCAGCTCTTCAAACAGAGTGCCGCCGGTCACCATACCGCGCGTATATTCCTCTGCCTTGCGCATGCCTTCATGCATGCGGCGGCTCATTTTCTTCACCGCTTTCGAAGCGAGCGAGCGCAGGCCGAGATATTCGGATGAGGACACCATACGAGCGAGATAGGCTGAGAGACCACCAACCGGAGGCGCAATCGACATGTCATTGTCATTGAGGATGACGACCAGACGATTGCCCGCCTGTGCGGCATTGTTCATCGCCTCATAAGCCATGCCAGCGCTCATCGCGCCGTCGCCGATCACTGCAATGCCGCGGCCGGGCTTATCATTGAGCTTATTCGCGACCGCAAAGCCAAGCGCTGCTGAGATCGAGGTTGATGAGTGCGCCGCCCCAAACGGATCATATTCGCTCTCCGCACGCTTAGTGAAGCCAGAGAGACCACCACCTTGGCGCAAAGTGCGAATGCGATCGCGGCGACCGGTAAGGATTTTATGCGGATAGCATTGGTGGCCCACATCCCAGATCAGCCGATCATCCGGCGTGTTAAAGACATAGTGCAGCGCAACCGTCAGCTCGACCACGCCCAGCCCTGAACCCAGATGGCCGCCAGAGACGCTGACAGCGTCGATCATTTCGGCGCGCAATTCGTCGGACAATTGGCGCAGTTGTTCAGGCTTGAGTTGGCGAAGCTCGTCCGGAGTTGGGACCGTATCGAGCAGCGGAGTTTCTGGTGTCTGACTCATAAGAATCAGCACTACACCTTTGTAACTGAACTGTCGATAAACGGTTTATCGCTCACAAAGAACGTTTTGCCGTCAATATGTCCGATCATAGTGACAATACGGAATGTAAACAGCCGCAGACACCTCTATCCTTGCATTACGCGCAAGAGCTGCACAATCCGCGAATCTCGAGCACTGGTCGTTCTGCCTTGAAATTGCTGGCATCGGCGAGTGCCCTGACTGAGCGGCTTACCTCATCATCATCGACATGTTTCGCGTCTCCGCACTCATCACAGACAAGGAACACGCAGTCATGTTCGCATCCCGGATGGATGTTGGCGAGATAGGCGTTTGAACTTTCAACCCGCATCGCAAGGTTCTTCGCCACAAACAGGTCAAGAATCCTATAGATCGAGTTGGGTGCTACTCTCTTACCGCGCGCTCGGGAAAGATTGTCAGCAATGTCATAAGCTGATGCAGGACGGTCATTGCGGGCAAGCTCGGTGAAAACCGCCTCTCGCATGCTCGTCCATTGTTCACCCGCAGCAACCAACGCATCGCGCGCGGCGATTATAAGCCCGTCGCCCGAATGCTCATGGTGTGCGTGATGATGAAGCGTCGCCATGGATGCAATATACTGCACACAGGTTGCTTGCGCCAGTCACCTAAGTATAATTAGCCGTCGCGCAGAAATCTGGAGCGGTAATCACTCGGGAACATCTGCCGCAATGCGCGCACTTTGGGTGCGTCCCAGCGCAGGATGTAACCGTGACGAGGGTTCTTCGCCATGAAGTCTTGGTGGTACGTTTCAGCAGCGTAAAAGGTGCGCTGACGCTCAATCCGCGTGACAATTGGTCGATCCCAAACGCCGGAATTGCCCATCTGCGTGAGGTAAGCTTGCGCAACCGCGCGTTGCTCCGCGCTGGTCGGGATCAAGGCGCTGCGATAATGCGCGCCGACATCAGGTCCCTGGCGATTGAGCTGCGTTGGGTCGGTGACGACTGAGAAGAAGATGCGCAGCAATTCGTCATAACGAATGACATAGGGATCATAGGTGATCCGCACTGCTTCTGCATGACGGGTGCCGCCAGAAATGATGCGATTGTAACTCGCGGTGGCCGCCGAGCCGCCATGAAAACCGCTTTCGGCTGATTTCACACCGCGCACATGGCTGAAGACACCCTCGACGCCCCAAAAACATCCACCGGCGAAGATGGCAGTCTTTAGACCAGCACCTTCTTTGGCGATGCGCTGCGGGGCGGGGGCATTAACCGGCTCATCAAGAGCGAGGGCGGGTGTCGACGGGACGGCCAATGCAAGCGAAGCAGCGGCCAACGCAAAAATGCGCTTCATTTAAGAATCTCCGATGGGCTCAATCAGAAATTCACCTGAAGGCTGCGGCGCTTCGAGCGTGGTGGCAGCGCGCGCTGGAGACTCAAGCGAAGCGCCTTCATCACTCACAAAACCCGCACCAACAATCAGCGCGCCGGCGATGAAGCCAATCGCAAAATTGCGGGTCAGATCTGATGAGAGGAAGGTCATTTTAAAGTCTCGTAAGTTTGGTTAATTTCGTCTTGAGGCCTCTATAAGCACGGCTCAGTTGCGCGCAGGTTAATAGGTTGCTCGATTTTTATTTCGTAATGTGACTGAGGAAAGTTACGCAGCAACCGCAAGAAAGATGCCCGGCACGGGCTGGGAGCACACTCGGTGCGAAGCGCCGCAAGGGCGACCGCCCGCCCGCAGCGGGTCCGCAGCGAAGCGGAGGACATCTAGCGAGGAGCTCGCCCGGATGGGCGAGCACAAAAATCAGTGCCTAAAGTGCCGCATCCCGGTGAAGACCATGGCCAAGCCAGCTTCATCCGCCGCGTCGATCACTTCTTGATCACGCATCGAACCACCCGGTTGGATCACCGCCGTCGCGCCCGCTTCAGCCGCTGCGATCAGGCCATCAGCGAATGGGAAGAACGCATCTGAGGCAACCGCGCTCCCTAACGTCTTCGGAGCAGCCCATTCATAGGTCTCCGCCGCCTCGCGCGCTTTGATCGCGGCAATCCGCGCGGAATCGCGGCGGTTCATCTGACCAGCGCCAATGCCGGCGGTCGCCCCGTCCTTGGCATAAACGATCGCGTTGGACTTCACATGGCGAGCGACAGTCCAAGCGAAGAAGCAGTCTTTCAGCTCTTGCGGCGTTGGCTCGCGCTTAGTGACGACTTTGAGATCTGCTTCAGAAACGGCACCATTGTCGCGGCCTTGAATCAGCATACCGCCAGCTATGGTCTTCATAAAGAAGCCGCCTCGGCGCGGATCGGGCATAGTGCCGCATTCGAGCACGCGCAGGTTCTTCTTCTTGGCGAAGATCGCGCGGGCATCTTCGCTTACCTTTGGCGCGATGATGACTTCGGTGAAGATGCTGGCGATGGCTTCGGCGGTCGCCCCGTCTAGCTCAGTGTTCACCGCAACAATCCCGCCAAAGGCTGAAACGCTGTCGCATTGCAGCGCGGCTTCCCAAGCTTCGAGCAAAGTCGCACCTTGCGCCACACCGCATGGGTTGGCGTGTTTAACGATCACGACCGCCGGATCGCCGCCTGCAAACTCCGCCGCCAGCTCCAGCGCGGCATCCGCATCGTTCAGATTGTTATAGCTGAGCGCCTTGCCCTGCAGCTGCTCCGCCTGTGGCACACCCTGCGCGCCTGTCACTTGTGGGACATAGATCGCCGCGGCTTGATGTGGGTTCTCGCCATAGCGCAGCGTGTCTTCGCGCTTGAACGCCATGGGCATCGTGTCGACAAATGGCGTCGCTTTAAGCGCTTCGGTGCCCAGCGGATTGGTGAAGGCATCGCCAAAGGCAAACCAGTTTGCAATCGCGGCGTCATAGGCGGCCGTGCGCGCATAGGCCTTGCCCGCCATGCGAATGCGAAATGCGTCTGACGTCGCGCCATCATTGGCGTCGAGCTCTTCGAGCAGCTCGGGAT
>JBCBHD010000167.1:0-7046 GCA_038526115.1 Pseudomonadota bacterium
CGATCCCGTCTGGCGGTGTCGTCAGAAACAGATCGGCAGCTCCCTGAAACTTGTGAAGCGTTGCCAAAGGGGTCTGGAACGCCACGCCATCATCACTTCCAAGCATCTCATAGCGTCCTGAGAGTGCCAGCTCGCCCCGCTCAACGCGCAGTGCTGCGCGAGCATAGTCAGGCGATGCGCCGTTGTTTTCCTGTCGGGCATAGGCGGCTTCGTAGAACACGCCGAATTCACCTGGGAAGGCGCGGCTGCGAAAGGCACCGCCAGTTGTTTGTGATCGGATCGGGGTGTTGACCCGGTCGTCGAGATCAAGATTGTAATGAAAAGCGCTCACTTGACCGAATGAAAGCGGCAGCGCGGCATTGATATAAAAACTGTCGCTGTCGAACACTCCGTCAGGCTGGTCTCCGCCGAGAATCCTCCCGACGCGCCAGATATAGCCTGCGCGCAGGATCAGATCAGCCGGACCCTGAACTGACGCGGTGACTGCGTCATAGGTCTGCTGGTTCTGGCGAAAATCCACGATCCCGATAAAGCGTTCGTCATCAAGTGAGATGCGCTGTCGTCCGACAGTCACGCCTACCTTATCACTAGGCGCGAATTCGATTTGAAGCCGGTTTAGCTCAAGCGTCTCCCCATCGGCGACCCCCGGACGTCCGTTTGCCGCCACAAATCCGTTTAGACGGTCAGGCAGGATCGACCCAATAGCTTCGCCTTCCGCCAGAAGGCTCAAGCCATCAAGCGGGTGGATCTCGACGGACGTCCGGACGCGCAATGTCAGCGCTTCGCCATTTTCAGGCAGCCCTTCAACATCGGCAAATTCGTATCGGAGTCGGGCATCTGACTGGACAATGATGTCCATGCCGCTGTCCTGAGCGGAAGCGGGCCACGTGGTCACAACCAAGGCGAAGGGGGCAAGGTGGCTGAATCGGAGCATCCGGAATAAAGCTCTAATCCAGCTTTTGCGCGTTCGTCACCGAAAAAACTGCACACGGTGATTGAACCTTTCAATTGCCTGAACCGATGATGGTGCGACAATTGAAAAACTGTATTAGGGTAGCAATCCGTATGACCGCACCGACAACCTTCCCGCCAGAGACGATCCAAGCCTACGTGCTTGGCACTCTGGACCCTGAAAACACTCGCACCGTTGCGGAGGCCGCCAAGGCCGATCCTGATCTGGCAGCGGAAATCGCGCTGTGGCAGGCCTCGCGCGATATTGGTGCTCAGGATGCAGCCAGTTCGGCTCCTGGTGAGTTTGGGTGGGCAAGAATTGAGCGTGAAATCTCGCGCAATGCCCACAACTCAGCTCCAGCTGCTGCCAATGATGATGCGCCGTTCTGGAAGCGCCCGCGTTTTGCTGGGTGGCAGGTTGCAGCGAGCGTAGCGGTCGCTGTGCTTGGATGGCAGGCACTGGTTGTTCCGGCTATCACTTCTGCACCAGCGGATGACCCTGCAGCCTACACGCTTGCAGGTGGTGGTTCCGAGGCCGAGTTCACACTGCGCGTGGCTATCCAGCCGAATGTGACCGAAGCTGATATGCGTGTGCTGCTGGGGGAAGTCGGTGCACAGATTGTCGATGGCCCATCGGCGATCGGTCTCTACACGCTGAGTTTCGCCGATGCAGAAGCCAAATCGGCTGCCGAAACTGACCTCGCAGCGCGAGAGGACATTGTTGCAGAGATAGCAGACTAGCTGCCCGGATTACTGCGTCAGACAGTGCATCAGCAGCTTCTTGGCGTGAAAGATACGACTCTTGATCGTGCCTTCGCTAACGTCCTCCACGTCGGCAATTTCGCGATAAGTCATCCCTTCGAAGAACGATAGCGAGACCACTTTGCGATGCGCGGCGGAGAGCTTTTCGAGGCACGCACGCACTCTGTCACGATCTTCGCAGATCTCGGCCACTTCGCCCGGATCGGGATCGCTGTCTGGGATTGTGTCGTCTGGCTCTGCCAGCACTTCACGCTTGTTCTTGCGCAGCCGGTCAATCGCCTTGTTGCGGGCTATCCGATAAAGCCAGGCACGAAACGAGGTGTTCTCACGGAACTTCGCCGATCCATCCCAAACACTGATAAACGCCTCATGCACGATATCTGCGGCATCGACAGGATCGCTGAGCGATTTGCCGACGAAGGCCGATAGCGGCCCGGAATGGCGATCATAGAGCACCCGCAAGCTGGCCTTGTCGGCCTGCTTTACCTTCTCCATCAGGGCCTCATCACTGAGAGTGTCTCTGCTTTCCATCGTGTGCGAGGCGCTCAGGCGAAGCCGTTCTCAATGAATTCAAGCGCGCATCCTGCCAGCATCGCAGTACCCTGGGGCAGCGCGCTTTCATCGACATGCATGCGCGGAGAATGAATGGCGCAGCACTGCGTCCAGTCTTCACCCTGCGGCGCAACGCCAAGAAAGAACATTGCTCCCGGGACTTTTTCCAGCAGGTAAGAGAAGTCTTCCGCACCCATTATCGGTGCCGGCAAATCTCGCCAGCCATCCCCGCCGCCAAGCTCCCGCGCTACCTTCTGGCCAAGCTGAACGGCCTTGGGATCGCAGATGGTTACCGGGAAACCCTGTTCGATTTCGCAGCTCGCCTCGACTCCAAATGACTTTGCGACATCGCGGGCGGTTTCTTCGAGAAGTTTGTGGGCTTTCTCCCGGTGTTCGGGGGAAAGCGTACGGATTGTTCCGGCCAGCATTGCCTCGTCAGGGATGACGTTATGCGCTGTCCCTGTGTGGATCTGTGTAACGGTCACCACAACTGCGCTCGCTGCGTTGAAACGACGCGTGACCATCGCTTGAAACGCGCTGACGATCGCCGCCGTCGCTGGCACTGGATCGGCGCAATCATGCGGCATGGAAGCGTGACCGCCTTTTCCCTTTACCGTGATGGTGAACTGGTCGGCTGCCGCCATCAACGGACCAGGCTTGCCGGCCAACACTCCGAAAGGCGCATTCGGCATGATGTGCAGCGCGAATGCTGCGTCAGGCAGCGGATCGATCAATCCATCATCGAGCATGAAACGGGCGCCATGATGCCCTTCTTCGCCCGGCTGGAACATGAAATCGATCGTTCCAGCCAGTTCGTTCTGCTGATTGCAGAGCAGACGGGCTGCGCCAGAGAGCATTGCTGTGTGTGTATCATGGCCGCAGGCGTGCATGCGACCGGGGATCGTTGATGCAAAATCGAGATCGGTCTTCTCGTCCATCGGCAGCGCATCCATGTCGCCGCGCAGCAGCACTCGCGGCGAGCCATCTGTCGCTTTTCCGCCACGCAAAGTCGCGACAGCGCCGGTGGTCGAAGGGCCACTGCGCCATTCCAACGGCAAATCCGCCAGCGCCTCTCGCACTTTCGCCATGGTCAGTGGGCAATGCAGCCCAAGCTCCGGCTCGGCGTGGATCGCACGTCGAAGAGCAGTGATTTCTGGCGCAAGCGACCGGGCGGATTCGAGCAGGGAGGCTGTCAGCATATGATCAGACTAGCGCGGGTTTGGGCAGAGATCAGCAGGAAAAACAGAAAAAGACGGGGCTGATCGTCCATTGCGCCGCGCTTGGTCGAGAAATTGGATGGGTCCATCCAAAATCCGCGCCCGAGCCCTTGCGAAAAATGCATGAGGGACAATGTAACGAAGGCCGGAATACGACCGAGATACTGCACATCAGAATCAGGTTGGCAGTGACAAATTCACTGTTTCACGGTTAAGGGACCGATATGGCTACGCCGATTTATGAGTTTTCGCAGCTACCGCGCATACAGGCGAACCGCCAGATGGCGGCGCGTGCGCGGCGTGCGCGCGCTCCTGGCGAGGCCCCTAAAGTGGGCGTAATCTACAATCCGCGCAGCCACGGCAACAAGGGCGCTGATTTCGATTGCGGCATTTGCCCGCACGTCTTTATCTCGCAGCCCGGCGATCGTTCGCAATTGCCCGAAGCGCTGGCAGAGCTCGCAGCACGCGGCATTGATCTGCTGGTGATCAATGGCGGCGACGGTACGGTCCGTGATGTTCTGACATGCGGTTTGGGCGTTTTCGGAGATGACTGGCCCGCTGTCGCTGTTCTGCCTAAAGGCAAAACCAACGCGCTGACCGCTGATCTTGGCGTCCCGGCCGACTGGACGCTACAAGACGCAACCGATGCGCTTGATGCGGGTGGCCGCGTTCATCGCCGCCCAATCGAAATTGCAGCCCCGGATAACACCGGCACCAACGTACTGGGCTTCATCCTAGGAGCCGGTGCGTTCACGACTGCTACGCAAGCCGGGCAGAGCGCGCACCGTCTAGGCGCCTTCAACGGATTGGCAGTCGGTGTAACGGCGCTTTGGGCGCTGGCGCAGTCAGTGTTTGCATCGCGCCAGAACAAATGGCGGCGCGGTTCACGCATGAACATCATGCTGGGCCGGGGCGAAGCGCCGATGGCGCATAGCGGCCTTGGCGATCCTGAGTTCCGGCAATTGCTGTTTGCGAGCACACTGGAACGCTTGCCTGCGGGTATTGCCCCCTTCGGTAAGCTGAAAGCAGGCCTAAAGCTGGTTGTAGTGGATCAAATCTCACGCCGCAGCACCGCTTTGATCCCGGCCATTCTCCGGGGTCATTTTCAGCGCAAACTGCGCGAACGCGGCATTCACCAGCTGAGCGCTTCGCAATTCACGCTCGATATTGATGATCAGTTCATTCTGGACGGAGAGGCCTTTCCAGCTGGTCGGTATCGGATCGGCCAAGGGCCAGAGCTGGAATTCGTCACTCCATGATCCGGGCTAGCTGATGTCTGCGCTCGCCGAGCGCATTTCTTCACGCCTCGCTGCGCCTGTAGACCCGGCGGTGAGTGATTTTGCGCGCTTTCTTGCCGAGCAGGCCGATACAAGGGCGGTGTTGTTTTACGGATCGAACTTGCGCACGGGCTCTCTTGATGGGGTGCTCGATTTCTATGTCTTGTTGGCTGGAGAGGAGCGCACCCGGATATGGCCTCGAGTCAGCTATCATGAGCGCCAACACGGTGACACCACGCTAAGGGCCAAAGTCGCAACGATGACGCTTTCAACCTTTGCAGAGGCAGCGTCCGGCAATTTGACCGACACCACGATCTGGGCGCGCTTTGTCCAGCCGAGCGGGCTTGTTTGGCAAGCGGATGAGGCTTCTCGTGAAGCTGTAGTTGCGGCCATTGGTCAGGCTGCGCAAACCGCAGCGCGGCTCGCGGTGGCCCTTGGCCCGGAAAGCGGGACTGCGGATGACTATTGGCGCGCGCTTTTCCGAGCGACATATGAAGCGGAATTCCGGGTCGAGAAGCCGGGGCGCGAAAACGATATCCTGTCGGTCAATGCCGAGCATTTTTCCGGCTTGTTGCCCCTGGCAATGGAATCAGCCGAGATCGCGACCGATCGGGAAGGCGACGTCCTGCGACCGCAGCTATCCGACCAAGAGCGCGCTGGTATCTTGAACTGGTGGAAGAAACGACGCCGGTTCGGAAAGCCACTCAATTTCTTGCGTTTGCTTAAAGCGAGCACCACGTTCGACGGCGCAACCCGATACGCCGCATGGAAGATTGAGCGTCACACTGGGATGCCAGTTGAGGTCACCCCATTCCGAGAACGATATCCGATCCTGGCTGCGCCTAGCGTATTGTGGGATCTGTGGCGGCACCGCTGCAAGAAAGCTGACAGTAGGCCTTAGCCGAAATACTTCATCACGATCGAAATCGAACTGACGCCTGAACCGACATTGAAACGGGTCTTGCTTACGCTCGGCTTACCGAGGTTGAAGATATTGATCGAAGGGTTGTTGGACATTGCGCCACCATCCTGACGGATGTCTGTCGATCCGTTGCCATTGGCATCGTGGCGGACGGCAACCGCATAGCTGCCGCTTGCCGGGACCGGCATACAGAATGTCATCCGGCCTTTGCGGGCAGGGATCTCAATCCGGTTTAGCCATTTGCCCTTTTCAAGCCAGTCCGCCTTGGTCCCACGATAGACCTGTGCGCGGACTTTGCCGTTGGAGCTTTTGACACCGTTGATTGTCACACGAACAGCTGGCCCTTTGCCGGGCGCGCAGCGGCGCATGTCATTGTTGATGACATTGCGATAATCGCTGATGCTGCTCGCTTGAGCCAAGGCTGAAGCGCTCGGTACTGCCGAACCCGCTGCCAATAGAGCAAGCGTGCCTAGTCCTGTCGCAATTGCCTTCATAGTGTGTCCGTCTTTTCAATTGATTGCCTGAAACGGCAAGCTCGATCTTTAGAATGGACCGGGCGCAGTATTTTGCCGTTGAACGAATGACGATATGCCTCATCAGCGCTGAATTTTTGCTGAATTTGGGCTCTTTGGGCCGTTCATAAAGGTAAAATCGTGTCGTTACCGCCGTGGAAAACGGCTTGACTGGCGCTTGTGGCGCGATTCGCGGCTCCTGTATTGGCGGAGAAACGCGAAAAAGGGCGAAAGCCAAGCATGTCGGCACCTTTGATATCTCCTTCCATCCTGTCCGCCGACTTTGCGCGACTGGGTGACGAGGTGCGCGCAATTGACGCCGCCGGCGCGGACTGGGTCCATATCGATGTGATGGATGGACACTATGTTCCCAACATCACGATCGGCCCTGATGTCGTGAAGGCGCTGCGGCCGCACACTGACAAGCCGTTTGATGTTCACCTGATGATTGCACCTGTTGATCCGTATCTCGAAGCTTTTGCCGAGGCTGGAGCGGATATCATTACAGTGCATCCCGAAGCAGGTCCGCATGTGCATCGCACGCTTCAGGCGATCCGCAGCATGGGCAAGAAAGCCGGTGTGGTTCTCAATCCCGGCACGCCTGTCGAGGCGCTCGATAATCTGATGGATCTGGTCGATCTGGTTCTGGTTATGAGCGTGAATCCCGGATTTGGGGGACAGAGCTTCATTCCCTCTCAATTGGAGAAGGTGCGCCGCATCCGGGCTATGATCGAACGCGAAGGTCGCCCGATCCATCTCGAAGTGGATGGCGGCGTCAATCCAGACACTGCTCGCCAATGCATTGACGCTGGAGCAGATGTTTTGGTCGCGGGGTCAGCCACTTTCAAAGGAG
>JBCBHD010000168.1:0-6989 GCA_038526115.1 Pseudomonadota bacterium
AAGAGCTATGCGCGCTTCGCTATGGGTTTCAGCGACGATGCGGACCCATTCCGCGCCTGCTCGTGTCTTGCCGAAACCTCGTCCGGCCATGATCAGCCAGATGCGCCAATCCCCAATCGGAGGCAGCTGAGCATCGCGGGCATTCAAGGCCCAGTGAAAATCAAATTCTGCCCGTTCCGCATCATCCAATGCGTCGGCAATTCTCTGGCGGGCAGAGGGCGGAGCCTCTTCCAGCCATCGGAGTACGGCGTTCACCGGGGCGAGGCCTTGCGTCGTTTATCATTCTGAACTTGCTGCCGGATAGCCTCGACTTTTCGATCAATCGAAGCACGCACTTCGGCCGCGCTTACATTGCGCTGTTCAGCCTGAGTGCGAGCAACAGTTTCGCGATGCATAACCAGCAGTCTTAGTGCATTGGCGATGTCGAATTTCGGGCCATCCGCCTCGGTTCCGGCGCGCAGGCGGCGGAGCGTTTCCATTTCCAGATGCTCGTATCCTTCGAGCAGGGCTGCACGCCATTGCTGCGCGAATTCCGGCTCTTCACGGCGCACTTTATAGGCACGGCTGGGATTGATCCCGGCTTCTTCGGCCGCTTTGGTCACATTCGAGTGCTCAGCCAGGTAATCCAAGAAGATACCGCGCCAATGCCTGTTGAGCGGCCCCGTTTCTCCCTTCTTCAATTGCCGTTTGACCTTGGTTCGATTTCGGCCACGAGCCGCCATGATGAATCTCCAATCGAGCTGATCCCAGGCAAAGAAAAAGGCAGCGTTCGAGGTTCGAAAGCTGCCCGGCGGCGAATCACAGTTTTGCGATGTTGTCCTCTGATAACCAAAGAGCGTCACGATGTCAAGAGAAATAACCGATATGGTACAGCAATTGTCAGTTGCGCACCAGGAATCGCTGCCCTAACGCGCCGCAAACATCAATTCAGGCGATCTCGATGAAGTGGCTGCGTAGTCTCTATAACTGGACAATGGATAAAGCGGCGCACCCCCATGCGGTGTGGTGGCTCGCTTTCTTTTGTTTCATTGAATCAAGCTTCTTCCCGATTCCACCACACCCGCTGCTCGGCCTCATGTGTCTGGCCGAACCGAAGAAAGCGATCCGATTTGCACTTGTCGCGACAGTGTCTTCGGTTTTGGGCGGATTGTTCGGATACGCGATCGGGTACTTCTTGTACGAGGCGGTTGGGGCCTGGATGATCGGTCTGCTGGGGCTTACGGAGAGTTTTCCCGTTGCTGCGTGCTACATTCGAGAGCAGGGCGCTCTCGCAGTGTTCTTCGCGGCAGGTACTCCGGTCCCGTTCAAGCTGATGACGATCACCGCCGGGTTCATCGAAATGAATCTGCTGACTTTCACGCTCGCAGCCATCGCCGGGCGTGCGCTGATCTTTATGGTCGTCGGTATCTTGTTTCAGCTGTTTGGTGCGCCAATCAAGGCGATCATCGACAAGTATCTGGGCTGGGTCACGACAGCGTTTGTGGTTCTGGTAGTTGGCGGCTTCGTCGCGTTCACACAGTTCGCTGGCGGTGACGAGGAATCGGGATCAGAAAACGCATGCGATGCTGCGACGGAAGTGCGGAGCGCTTAACCCTCCTCAACCAATAATGCCGACTGCTTTTCCGGCACGTTCAAACATCCCAAGGATGGTCTCGACCTCTTCCGATGAATGCTCAGCGCAAAGCGAGCAGCGCAGGAGCGTCATTCCGGCAGGTGTCGCTGGCGGGCGCGCGAGATTGACGTAGAGCTCTTCGCGAAGGAGCGCCTCCCACATCATCGCACCCTGTTCGAGATCGGGCATGATCACCGCGACAATGGCGCTTTGCGGTGTGTCTGTTCCAATATCGAAGCCGAGTTCGATCAGACCGCTATGCAACCTCTTGGAATTCTCCCACAGGTGAGCCCGCTTGTTGGAGCCGTGCATCAGCTTACGGATCGATGTTGCAGCTGTAGCGACCACACTGGGCGGCAAGCTGGCGGTGAAGACATAGGGTCGGCACACCAGGCGCATGATGTCGAACTTGGGATGGTTGGAAACGGCGAACCCGCCGACAGTGCCAACGCTCTTGGAGAACGTGCCGATGATGATATCAACATCATCGATTACGCCTTGCTCTTCGCACACGCCGCGACCGTTCTCGCCGATGAAGCCCATGGAATGCGCTTCGTCGACAAGCACCATAGCGCCGTACTTCTTAGCGACTGCGATCATCTCCTTGAGTGGCGCGACATCGCCAAGCATCGAATAGACGCCTTCGAGAACCACCAACTTGCCCGCATCTTCAGGAATTCGCTTCAGACGCTTTTCCATGGCTTCGATATCATTGTGCTTGAACGGCACGATCTCAGCCTTGCCCATCGCACAGCCATCATAAATCGAAGCATGACTATCGATATCGAGGACGATGTAGTCACCTTTCCCCGCGATAGTTGAAATGATCCCGAGGTTGGCCTGATACCCTGTCGAGAAGACCATTGCGTGGTCCATGTCGTAAAACTCTTTGAGCGCATCTTCGCACTCTTTGTGGCCTTGATACGTGCCATTCAGAACACGGCTCCCCGTGGTGCCTGAGCCATAATCTGCGAGCGCCTGCTTGCCCGCGTCAAGCACGTCCGGGTCGAAAGTCATCCCCATGTAGTTGTAGGTACCGAGCAAGATGGTCTCGCGTCCGTTGCAGATCGCACGGGTTGGCGAGAGGACCTTCTCCATCACGAGGTTGTAAGGATCTTCAACCCCGGTCGCGAGAAGAGTTTCACGCGTCTGAATCAGACCATCGAACTTCGAAAAGAGATCGCCCTGCGGCCCGCTGGTTGCAGCCTCAGCCTTCGTAATCGTATCAGTCATGCAGAGCTCTCTATCAACTATCCTGCATCTTGTGCACCGCGGCCACAAGTTGCCCATAGGTTTCGATTTCGGCCTGTTGATTCATGCTAATGATGATGTCGAATTCATCTTCGATTTCAGCGACGAAATCCATCACCGTTAGGCTATCAAACTCCAGATCGTTAGCGAACGTAGTCCCGTCCTCGATCGCAACGCCCTTCTTGTTGAAGGGTTCGATCAGGGTCCGAATGCGCTTGTCAACTTCGGCGCTGTCCATGGGCGGATTGCTCTCTTTGAATAGGTTGGATGCCGTCGCTATGGCGCGGATTTGTGGCTGAAAAGCGACTTGGATTTGCCATAGATGGCCAAAGTACGGCGAAATGCAAGCATTGCTCAGGCGTCGACTTCGACCAGTGCCTTCACCGCGCTCATAAACGGTGTGATAGAAACCGGTTTTGCAAGATAACCTGATGCCCCCGCCGTGCGAATTCGTTCTTCATCGCCTTTGGCTGCAAACGCAGTCACAGCGAGCACCGGAATTTCCCGCAGCAGCATATCCTGTTTAGCCGCTTCAATTAGGTCTACACCCGACATTCCGCCGAGCTGAATGTCCATGATAATCAGGTCAGGAGAAGTTTCGCGCGCGGTCTCCAGGACGGTTGCTCCATCGGCAACCGGGTCAACGACGAAGCCATTCGCTTTGAGCACGTCACAAAACAATTTTCGGTTCAGGTCGTTGTCCTCGACAACCATTACTCGCTTTGCCACACCGCGCCCCTAAACATTGCCCTGCCTGACTATCTCGACATAGGAGCCCCCACAATCCCAAATCCGATATCGCCAGACTCTGATCAAAATGCGGTAAGCTCCCAAACGCTGGCATTGGCCGCACTTGGCTGGATCCTTCAGGATGGAGATCGGGCTGATCGTTACCTTGAATTAACCGGTCTTGATCCCGATACACTGCGGGCTGGGTTGAACAATCCGGCAGTCCTATCCTCGGCGCTAGATTTCCTAGCCAATCACGAACCCGATCTGATCCGTGCGGCCGAGGCTTTGGCCATTACGCCCGAAGAACTGATCGCTGCCCGTCAGGAGCTAACCGAATGAGTCGTCCCTTGGTTATCAGTGATTGCGATGAGGTGATCTTGCACATGGTTACCCATTTCAAGGATTGGCTGGAGGAAAGCCAGGGCGTCGACTTTAAACTCGAAGGCGGCAACTTTGCTAAAGCGCTGACTTGGCAGAAGAGCGGCGATTTTCTGGAAGCATCTGATGTGTGGCGTATGCTGGGCGGATTTTTCGATACGGAGATGGATCGCCAGTTGCCAATTACTGGCGCGATAGAATCGCTGAACGCGATTAGCGAACAGGCCGATGTTGTCGTGCTCACAAACCTTGTCGACGAACGGCGTGACAAACGAGCCGAACAACTGGCATCCCATGGCCTGCACGCGGAGGTCTACACAAACCAGGGACCGAAAGGTCCGGCTCTGCAAAAGATTATCGCCGAACATTCGCCCAGCCGAGCCATTTTTATCGATGACCTCGCGCAGCATCATTTATCGGTATCGGAAACAACCCCGGATGTTTTGCGATTGCATATGTGCGGCGAACCCATGATCGCTGACAATATCGAATGCGCTCATAAGTCAGGACATGCCCATGCGCGCATTGATCGGTGGGCAGAAGCGTTACCGTGGTTGATTGATCGTCTGGAGGAGGAACGGGTATGAGCATAGCAGCGCGTTTGAACGAACTGAGCATTGTTTTGCCGGAAGCGGCGGCTCCAGTTGCCAGCTATCAGCCAATTGTCGTGCATGGTGGATTTGCTCATGTTTCAGGGCAGCTTCCTTTCGTGGATGGTGAGCTGGCGAGAGGTCGGCTGGGTGAGGACGTATCTTTGGAAGACGGCACGAATGCCGCTCGAGCGTGCGGTCTGATGATCTTGGCGCAATTGAAGGCAGTCGGCCTGCTTGAACGCGTTGATCGCATCGTGAAATTGGGCGCATTCGTAAGCTCGACGGCCGACTTCACCGATCAGCCCAAAGTGGCAAATGGCGCGTCAGATTTGATGTTTGAAGTCTTCGGTGACGCGGGCCGACATGCACGCGCTGCGGTCGGCGTACCAGTCTTACCATTGGGCGCAGCAGTAGAAGTGGATGCAATCATAGCGATTGCTGACGAGTGACAGAACGAGCGGTTCCTGACTGGTTGACCAACCACACCTTTGCCCATCGCGGACACCACAGTTTCGGTGTTCCTGAAAACTCCATGGCAGCGATGGAAGCTGCAATTGCAAGCGGCTTTGGGATTGAGTGTGACATTCAAATGAGCCGCGACAGCGTGCCGATGGTGTTTCACGATTGGGATCTCGACAGGTTGACTTCTGCGCGTGGTCGGGTTGCGGATAAACGGGCTGCGGAACTCTGCGAGCTCTCTTTAGGGGAAACTGATCAGCGCATTTGGTCTCTGTCTGACTTGCTCCAACTTGTCGACGGGAGGGTTCCGATTCTGATCGAGGTCAAGTCGATGCCGCACTTCGGGATCCAGGAAGCTTGCGCCGCTATCGCGAAGATAATCGGAGCGTATTTTGGGCCGCTGGCTGTGATGAGTTTCGATCCAAGAATGGGTGAGTGGTTTGCGAAGCACGCTCCGCAGTATACTCGCGGCCTGGTCTGCACCGATACACTCGATCACGGGTTCAAGAGTTTGTGGCGTCAGCCCCATGCCTTGGAGCGTGCCAAGCCAGATTTTCTCGCCTGCGATATTCGCGATTTGCCCAATACGTTCTGCGAGCTTTGGCGTAAAAACGATCAGCCCCTACTCACTTGGACAGTGCGAACGCCAGAGCTTCGCAAAAAAGCACTTTCAATCACAGATGCCCAAATCGCGGAGGGCGATGGCATCGTATGACCGATCGCGAAGCGGCTAACGGAGAGCTAACGGTCAAGCTCGCGCCATCGGTTCGCGAATTCGATGCGAACGAGTGGAACGCATTGGGTGGAGATCGCAATCCGTTTGTCAGCCATGAGTTCCTTTCGTCAATGGAAGACTCGGGCAGTGTTGGCCCCGGAACCGGCTGGGATCCTGTGCCCATCGTGGTCACTGATGCACAAGGTAAGCTCCTCGCTGCGATGCCGAGCTATGCAAAAGGCCACAGCCAGGGAGAGTACGTTTTTGATCACAGCTGGGCCGATGCACTGCAAAGAGCAGGCCGCAATTACTACCCTAAGCTGCAGATCGCGGCACCCTTTACACCGGCGAATGGACCGCGGCTCTTGCTGTCGGATCCTTCCCTTGCGCAGCACTTGATCAAAGGTGCCGAGTTGGTCTGCGAACAAAACAACCTATCGTCGGCGCATGCAACCTTTGTCGAGCGTGAGCAATTGCCCCTGTTTGAGCAGGCAGGTTGGATGGTCCGAAGCGACCTTCAGTTTCATTGGCAGAATCGGGACTATGCATCTTTTAATGATTTTCTAGAGCAACTTGCATCGCGAAAGCGCAAGAACCTTCGCAAGGAACGCGCCGCCGCTCAGGAGAATGTCCGGATCGTCAATCTGTCGGGCGCCGATATAAAACCCGAACACTGGGATGCTTTTTGGATATTCTATCAGGATACCGGCGCCCGGAAATGGGGTACGCCCTATCTCACACGTGATGCCTTCACTCTCTTGAGCGAGCGTATGTCGGATCGGATGGTTCTGATGCTCGCTTATCAAGACGGCGAACCCATCGCTGGTGCGTTGAATTTTGTTGGAGCTGACGCGCTTTATGGACGCTATTGGGGCTGCACGCGCGACGTGCGCTTCCTTCATTTCGAGCTCTGCTACTATCAGGCCATTGACCTCGCGATCGAACGCGGGTTGTCACGGGTGGAAGCTGGTGCGCAAGGCGGTCACAAGCTTGCCCGAGGCTATGAGCCTGTACAAACCTACTCGGCGCACTGGATGGTCGACCCGGGCTTTCGAGAAGCAGTCGCAGATTTCCTTGAGCGCGAACGCGAAGGTATTATGACGGATCAATTATTCTTAAGCGAGCGCACACCATTCAAAAAAGACGATTTGGCATAAGCGCAATGAAGCCAATCGGAAGCGCTGCTCTCGTTTGATCAGGCTGCGCGCCGACGTTCCTCAGCCAACCATTGGCGCGCCCGCGCCAATGG